>JAPLDE010000203.1:0-8897 GCA_026391855.1 Bacteroidota bacterium
CTCCTTCACCAATCAGTTGTTCAACAGGGACTTTTTCGATGCTGTTCCCGCCTTTGGCAAAATGCATGGGGGCATCAAAATGGGTTCCTCCGTGTTCCTCGGCCGAGTATTTAAACGACGAATAATAGTAACCTTTGTCGTTCATTCCTTCAAATACGGTATCGTGGGTAAATGGAATGTTGGTCGGCCAGTAAACCGACTGATTATCAAATGACCAGGTGAGGTCAACCCATTTTCCGTTTTTCAGCATAGAAATGGGATCCTGCTTCTGTTGACAACCTGTAACTATCATCAGAAGCACAAAAACAAACAGACATCTACTCACATTTTTCATAAAAGGTTATTTTTATAACATTATACAAGCAAAGATACTAAACAAAATAATGGGTTAATTTTACCGAAAAATGCCTTGAATTATATGAAAAACTACATCCAGCAGCTGGTAGAAGACCTTGAAAAGGTCGCACTGAATCCGCCTCAGGCTCCATATTTTGAAACACCCCAACACCTTGAGTCAGTCCCTGAAATGGCAGAAATTGCCCTGACACCTTTCAGAAGTATTGCAGAATGGACCGGAATAGGGCAGGAGGTCTTTCCTTTTATGACAGATCTGGAAGACGGTCAGTGGCAGCAAGTGACTGAAGCTATTTTCAAAGTTTTCGAATCACTGCACATCGACCTGGTGGATAAACCGGATGATATTCCACCGGAATGTCTCTATGACGTTCTTACCACGAATTGGGATACACCGGTACAATACCTTCCTTCCTCAGGTTTTGATATGGAATTATGCACAGGCGACCCGGATACCTGTCCGTATTGGGGATACTGTGATTGTGGAGATTCAGGTGGTTCTGAGATTTTTCCTGAGTTCAATGGAATTTATACAGATGAAGGAGTGAAAATTGATCCGGAAACCGTCCCCCTGCCGGCCCTTTGTATCCGTTGCAGGCAATATCTCTCCCCGGATGCAGAGGAAAATATGCTCTGCCTGATGAACCGCCACGATCAGATGAATGAGAAAGATTTCAACTGTGGCTCTTTTGAGAAGGCCTGAAGACTGAAAGGCAGGACCGTAAAACTTCCCCGGAGTGATGCTGCTTTTGTTTTCAGTATTACTACAGCCGATAGAGTAATGATTGAATAATCTTAAATAATGATATTCAATCAGTTAGTAAGTCGATTAAGAATATTTTACTTATAATGAACAACAATAGTAATTATTTGTAAATTTGTATGAAATATCATGCATTAACAATTAAATATCGGTTTAATGACTGAACTATCAGACAAAAACTGGATGGCTGCAAGTGATACAGCCTTAATGGCTTTCATCGGTACTTTTATTAAGCATCACCGTTTGCTTCAAAATAAAACGCAGGGGCAATTAGCTGAGGAAGCCGGGATTGTTCGTTCAACACTGAGTTTATTCGAAAGAGGCGAAAATACCAGTATGATTGTATTTATTCAGCTTTTAAGAGCGTTAAAGCTTTTATACCTTTTAAAAGAATTTCAGGTAAAACAGCAACTCAGTCCCATTCAGTTAGCCAAACTGGAAAAAGCTGAACGAAAGAGAGCCGGAAAAGGAAATAAGCAAGAGCAAAAGCCTAAAACAGATTGGTGATGGCAAGAACGGCAACGGTTAAAATATGGAATCACACAGTAGGGGTTATTGCAATAGATGAAGCATCAGAAACCGGATCGTTTGAATTTGAACCCTCATTTCTGACAAAAAAATGGGATCTGTCTCCTTTGAAAATGCCTGTGTCTGAAGCTAAAGGGCGAATATTTTCATTTCCGGAGTTAAAAAACGATCAGGCCTTTAAAGGTTTGCCTGGTTTGATTGCCGATGTTTTACCCGATAGATATGGCAATGCTCTTATAAACGCATGGCTTGCCAGAAACGGACGCCCTTCTGGCAGTTTGAATCCTGTGGAGATACTTTGTTTTGTTGGCAAAAGAGGTATGGGCGCGTTAGAATTTGAACCACCTGATCCTAAAGGGGTGGGTTCGGCAACTAAAATTGAGATCGCTGACATCGTTCAGGTAGCTAATGATATTTTATCGGGTCGTAAAGATTTCTCAGCAAATCTCTCAGTTGATGAAGAAAAAGCCTTGCTTGCTATTTTGAAAATCGGCACCTCTGCAGGTGGTGCAAGGGCAAAAGCTGTTATCGCTTATAATCCTGATACTAAGGAAATTAGGAGTGGTCAGGCTGATGCTCCAAAAGGGTTTAAGCATTGGATTATGAAATTTGACGGTGTAGCCGATGATCAGTTTGGGATAACATCAGGGTACGGACGGGTTGAAATGGCTTATCACCTTATGGCGGTAGATGCTGAAATTGAGATGACTGAGTGCCGGCTTTATGAAGAAAACGGCCGGGCACATTTTATGACCCGCAGGTTTGATCGTGATGCGGAACAGGAAAAGTTGCATTTTCAAAGTTTTTGCGCAATGCAGCACTTCGATTTTAATGATGTTACTTCATATAGTTATGAACAGTTGTTTGAAACCTTACGTATGCTTGGACTGCCATACCCTCAGGCTGAACAGCTTTTTCGCCGGATGGTTTTCAATGCTCTTTCGCGCAATTGTGACGATCATACAAAAAACTTCGCCTTCATAATGAATAAAGAGGGGGATTGGAGACTATCTCCTGCCTTCGATGTTTGCCACTCCTATCGTCCCGGGAGTGTCTGGGTAGGTCAGCAATCATTGAGCATCAATGCCAGGAGGAAAGATTTCACCCGGGCCGACTTCTTATCTGTCGCTAAAAAAATGAATATCAGGAAAGCAGATCAGATCATCACTCAGGTGAATAACATTGTGCAACACTGGCATCAATATGCCGGTGAGGTGAATGTTAGTCCGGAACTCACTCAGGCAATCCAAAATACGCTAATTAAGATATAGGCATTCTTATATGTCAGGGTGTATACGATCCGTTAACATCCCCGCGGCAAAGTACTTTTATATCCAAAGGCGTAAAAGTGGTCGCCGGTATGATAACCAGGGGCTGTTCACTCACCCAGTCGGATCCGGGAAAAGCGGAAATGGCCCAGATGAAACGCTCAACAATCATCAGTGCATCTACTGAGGTAACCACTCCGTCGCTGTTTGCATCGGCAGCAGCCAGTTTTAACCCGGTTAACGGTTGCATCCCGACAAAATGCTTCAACACCAGCAAAGCATCTGTGGAATTTCCTCCTCCCCAGACTTTTTCAGTGATAACCATAAGATAGTACAAACCGGGGAGAATATTTTCAAATGAATAATTTCCATTGGCATCAACTGTATCGATCCTGATCCAGCCAGATGGAGCTACCGGCACCAGCAATACCGTCGTGCTGTCCCTGATCGGTGTTGATACCGTATTTTCATAGGAAACCACACCGCTGACTGTTGGAGGAATAACATTGTTCCAGCACCAGTTGATCATGTTATTGTTAATATTCATATCACCGGGCAGGTTGCTTTGGACAGAAAGACAAACCTGACCGCTTGGAACAAACATTGTGTCGAACACAACAATCATTAAACCACCTGCACCTAAACTGACATTTTTTACAGAATTATAACCTCCGGTACCTGTCATGGTAACGGAAAATGATTCTGAATTTGTTCCCAAATTTGCTATTTTGGCTGTGGGTAAAATGGGTCCGGCTATGAAAACAGATGTATCGACATTTAAAGAAATGACCCCAATATCATGTGAAAGAGCTACTGAGTAGTTTGCAACGATATACGGTACATTCGGTTCCGACCAGCCGTCAATTGAAACTGTACAGCCGGCACAAGTGTCATCCTCATAGAAACCAAGGGCAAACCAATCAAAATTAGTTTGATTGGAAAGGTCATTTAAGGCTGGACTGGGAAGATCAAGGGCATGCCAGCCCACGGCTATACTATTCGTTGTAGTAATGTAATTTGTACCGGTTGCTATCTGGTTATATAAATCGAAAGGACTTACTGTTAAAGGATCATTTGTGATTTGATTGATCTGTAATGTGGGCGTACCATATTCATAATTAACATAATACACCAACTTAGCAGAATTTATCAGGATGTTGTTTGGAAGAGCTGAAATATCAAATTTTGCCCAGGCGGCTTCAAGTCCGCCTGAACTGAAATTGATAAGGCTGTTTTGTGTAATGGCAGAACCGTTGGTGGAACCTGTCCAGTTTGGTGCTGACCCGGGCCAGAGGGTGTCTGTCATAGATGGGATGATGTTTTGAATGGTATAAGTCATGCAGTCATTATTCGTGTTACCGTCCCAAGGTAGCGCTGTACAAACCACCAGTGTATGAGTACAATATACCGAAAAGTCACCGAGTACACTAAAAGTAAAGGGAATTGTCATGCCAGGCATTATCGGTCCCGGTAGGAAATCATTTACTAGGGGGGCGCCGTCTAATGTATAATAAACGGGGATCATTAACTGAGGAGAATAACCAAAATTTTTGATTATAACACTAATCATTTCGGAATTGCCTAACGTAACTCCTATTATCGGTGAAGTTAAGGATAAAACACCCATATCGTCAGGGTAGGTAACGGAATCCGGATACTCGAGGGTTGAAACCTGTTCAGCTTGTCCTTTTACTGAATTCTGCCCTATAAGCGGTTGAGTTAATGTACTGAAAACCAGCGCAATAGAAATTAAAACAATCAAGAAAAAGTATTTCATTTTGAACGAATTAAATTATTATCAATGGAATAAAATAAACCTTTATATCACTGGTACACAATACTTTCAGTACAATCAGCATTAGAAATAAACCAGTGAACACCTTCTTCCTGTAAAGGTATTGATTTTTAAAGATTAACTCAGGTATGTTAACAGGTTTTATTTAGAAATGCCCTCTGTCAGAGAGGGAGGTGTTTATGAGGAAGTTACAGGATTTCAGGTTTATGATTCTCTCTGATTGGTCTGCCTTTTGGAAAGTTGAATCAGAATATTGCAGAAAAGCTTTCTTTTATTAAATTTGATGCTTGTTCCATTCATTCATTAATTTATTCAATATGAAAAAGTTGACCTTTGTTTTAATGTGTTTGAGCTTTCTTGGAGTTTTCTTCTTTTCCTGTTCAAATCAGGAAGGGAAAAAACCGGAAAATTTGCCTTCCGACAGCCTTAAAACGGCTGTGGTAAACTCGCTTTCAAATTATGCGGCTTCGCTGACAACCACTAATATCGATACTTCTATGATCTTTTCCCTCCTGAAGACCTATCTGGATGAGAATAAGGTTGTATATGGTTCTGCCTTTGCGTTGGCTCCGGTGATCCGGGGAAAAGATACTTGTCGTTGTTCACCCTATCTTTACAGAACTCCTCAGGGCTATTCTTCAAAATATCTGGAGAAGTCCTATGATTATACAAAGGATGATTGGTATTCGAAACCGGTGAGTCTTAAAAAAGGAGTTTGGTCTGAACCCTATTTCGATAAAGGTGGAGGGGATATCTGGATGATCACCTACAGTATTCCTTTATATACACCGGATGGTTCGCTGACTGGGGTTATAACAGCCGACCTTGAAATAAAGAAGTAAACGATTTCTTTAAACCTTTAAGGTAAGGTTATAAGATTTACCGGATGTTGTCAGGGTATGTATGATCCATTAACATCCCCGCGGCAAAGCACTTTTATATCTACCGGCGCAAAAGTGGTTGCCGGTATGATCACCAGGGGCTGTTCGCTCACCCAGTCTGATCCGGGAAAAACGGAAATGGCCCAGATGAAACGCTCAACAATCATCAGCGCATCAACAGAATTCACTATTCCGTCGCTGTTTGCATCGGCAGCTGCCAGTTTTAACCCGGTTAACGGCTGCATCCCGACAAAATGTTTCAGCACCAGCAATGCATCTGTGGAATTCCCTCCTCCCCAGACTTTTTCAGTGGTAACCATAAGATAGTACAAACCGGGGAGTACATTGGTAAATGAATAATTTCCGTTGGAATCAACCGTATCGATCCTAACCCAGCCCGACGGATTTACCGGTACCAGCAATACCGTCGTGCTGTCCCTGATCAGGGTTGAACCTGCATTTTTATAGGAAACTACACCGCTGACCGTTGGAGGAATAACATTGTTCCAGCACCAGTTGATGTGGTTATTGGTTAAATCCTGATCATTTAAAAGGTTGCTTTGGACAGAAAGGCAAACCAAGCTGTCTGGTATATTCCACGGGTCAAACATAAGTTGCACACTGTCACCCGGATTCAGGCTGTTTACATTCTTTATAGATGAATAACCCCCGGTACCGGTCATGGCAACGGTAAATGTTCCTGTATTGGCTCCCAGGTTTTTTACTGTGGCCTTGGGAATATAAGAACCTGTTATATAAACAGTTGTATCGACATCCAGTGAATTTACGGCAATATCATAGCAAAGAGTTGTCGTATTGCTTACAACGATATAGGGTTTATTCGGTTCCGACCATCCATCAATTGAAAATGAACTACAACCCGCACAGGTATCTGAATCATAGAATCCCAGCGCAAACCAATCCTGTAATAAAGCAATAGTAAGATCCGTTTTTGCATTATTGGGAAGATTAAGTGTGTGCCAGCCCGGGGTTGTAGAGTTTGCGGATGTTATGTAATTTGTGCCGCTCGCAATCTGGTTATATATTGTAGCAGGATTTCCTGTTTGCGGATCACCTGTGATGCGGTTGATCTTTAAAGTAGACGTACCGTATTCATTATTAACATAGTACCTCAATTGTGCGGAACTAATCGGTATGTTGTTAGGAATATTTGAAAGATCAAATTTCGCCCAACCGGCTTCAATTCCGCCTGAAATGCTATTGATAAGGCTGTTTTGTGTAAAGATAGAACTATCAGTAGAACCTGTCCATGTTGGTAATGATGCAGGCCATATGGTGTCAGAAAAGGTTGGAATGAAATGTGTGAAAGTATATGTCTTGCAGTCATTATTCGTATTACTGTCACCAGGTAGCGCTGTACAAACCATCAGTGTATGAGTACAATATGCTGAAAAGTCACCATAAACCATAAAAGTAAAAGGAATACTCCAACCGGGGTTTATTGGTCCCGCCAAGATATCGACTACCGGGGTGCCGCCGTCCAGCACATAATAAACAGGGACACCAGACTGGGGAGAACTACCAAAGTTCCTGATTATAACGCTGATAACCTCATTACTGCCTAACTGAACTCCACTTACCGGTGAAGTTAATGATATAATACCCATGTCGTCAGGGTAGGTAACAGAACCCGGGTTTTCAATGGCGAAACCGGATACTTCCATGCTGTCCTTAAAAGCACCGACAAGTGTTGTTGCCCCTGTCGCCAGGTTAACCGTTCTCAGCTCACCTCCCGTTGTGGCGTTATAAGCGGCCAGGTACATGGTGCTGTCGCTGTAATCAAACTCCATGTCCTGGCTACCGTTCGCAATAAACCCTGTCGGTCCGGTTACGGTTACATTGGCATTTAATTTATTGACAGCCAGGAGATTATTCGTAGCAACATCAATCATATACAGCTGACCATTCTGATCACAACCCAGCGAGGCTCCTGAGTAATTCCCGCAGATACCTATCTGGGCGGATATTCCTGTAGTCGTGTTAATAGTGTAAAGTCTTGTTAAGTTAGTATGAGAAATTGCATACATCATATGGAAAGTATTATCAAAGGTCAGACCTGAAACAAGGCAACCCATTGATCCAATGAGCGTCATCGCACCAGAGACAGGATTAATGGTCCAAAGGTTTGAATTGTTGGGTAAGATGTCTTCAGAAACGTACCACAAACCATTCGCCCAGCAGCCGGCGGAACAGGAGTTGGATATTCCGGCCGGAGCCAGTGAAATAATAGAATCCGGATCCTGCAGGATGAATTTAACAGGACCTAATGGCACATTAAAACCGGGGTCATAATTATTAAACCCGTATGCTATATCGGTCGGGAATTTCGCTGGTTTTATCTTTGCCTTCTTATCCGAAGTACCTATGGTACTGGAAGTTATTCCTTCCGATGGTCTCTGAGTTCTTTGTAGGGTTGAAACCTGTTCAGCTTGTCCTTTTACTGAATTCTGCCCTTTAAGCGGCTGAGCTAATGTACTGAAAATCAGCATAATAAAAACTGTAACAAACAAAATAAAGTATTTCATTTTAAACGAATTTGAATTTTCATTAATGAAATAAACAACATTTATATTACTGGTACACAATACTTTCAGTCTAGTCAGCATTATAAATATTACAGTGAACTCCTTCTTCCTGTAAAGGTATTGATTTTTAATGATTAACTCAGGTATGTTAACAGGTTTTATTTAGAAATGCCTTCAGTCAGAGATAGAGTCGTTTATGAGGAAGTTGAATAAGGTTGTATATGGTTCTGCCTTTGCCCTGGCTCCGGTGATCCGGGGAAAAGATACTTTTCGTTGTTCACCCTATCTTTACAGGACTCCTCAGGGCTATTCTTCAAAATATCTGGAGAAGTCCTATGATTATACAAAGGATGATGGGTATTCAAAACCAGTAGGTCTTGAAAAAGGAGTTTGGTCTGAACCCTATTTCGATAAAGGGGGAGGGGATATATGGATCATCACTTACAGTATTCCTGTATATACACCGGATGGTTCGCTGACTGGAGTTATAACAGCCGACCTTGAAATAAAAAAGTAAACGATTTCTTTATACCTTTAAGGTAAGGTTCTAAGTACATGATAAAATTGTAATTCAACTTCTACGACCCTTATCAAACAAGGAATTCAATAATCTATGATCGTTAAGAATTATACCATATTTAAACACTGGCTTTGTTCCAACTCAACGGGGTAGGATGATGTCAACTAATCCATCATTCTTGTTTGAGGTCTTGGTTTTCATATTTAAGGGATATCGTTGAATAATAACTTAAGATGGTGATT
>JAPLDE010000203.1:8921-10606 GCA_026391855.1 Bacteroidota bacterium
ACGATAAAATATATTATTATTTCAGAATATATTACTTGAATATTAATATTAAATGCTGATTTTCAAGTGATTAAGAGATTATCATGTATTTAGCCTTTTTATTTAAATTTCTATATTTTTTCCAAATAAATACTTTCCATGAGAGTGCTCATAATGATTGCTTTAGTGTTGTCAATTTCCCGGGCTTTTGCCCAACCTGTTACCTACAACAACGATTTCAGCTCAGATCTGAGTGGTGACTGGACAACAGTGAATGGTACATGGGTTGTCAGCTCCGGTGTACTACAACAAACCAATTCGGTGGCTGCTGATCCCAAAAAACTACTTTTAACAAAAAGTGGATATTATCTTTCTTCATCTGTTTCTCAGCAGGTTCTTGCCCGTGTCAGGGTAGATGTCTGGAACGGGAATAGCGAAGACAGGGCTGGGGTTTGCCTGATGAGTACCACCAGTTCTTCCGGACACAGGGGATATTCATTTTTACTCAGGCCCGGTAACAAGGTGAATTTGCTTAGCGATGGCCTGGCCTGGTCCACTGAAGTGTCTTTTACATGGTCTTCAGGCACTTGGTACTGGATGAAGCTGAAAATAACAGGTACAAACCTCAGTGGTAAAATATGGGCTTATAACAGTAGCGAACCTGAAACATGGACTATAACGCAGTCCCTTGGGATAACGAACTGGGACCTTGTAAACGGTTATCCGGGTCTGACTGGCAGTTCTGCGGCGACAACCACTTCATCTTATGACGATTTCACAGTAGACGACCCGTCTGCCTTTGTTGTTGATAATCCGACTTCCTTTGTTGCCTCACCTGTCAGCAGCATCCAAATTGACATGACATGGGTGAAAAACGGAAGCGGCAATGATGTGATGGTTGCATGGAATACATCAAACACTTTCGGGAACCCTTCCGGAAGTTATACCGTCGGTAATAGTATTTCAGGAGGAGGGACTGTAATATATAATGGATTTGGCACTTCAGTATCACATGCACCAATTTCACCAAACACGGCATATTATTATAAAGCGTGGTCTGTAAACGGAACAAGTTACTCAAACAGTGTTACCACCAGTGCCACCAGTTTACCCATATACTATTATACAGACTTTAGTTCCGGTCTGGGCACTGACCTGGTTGACATCAACGGCACCTGGTCTGTAAACAGTGGCGTTTTAGAACAAACCAATACTTCAGCTTACGATCCTAAAAAACTACTTCTTCAGAAGGATGGTTTCAACCTGCCATCATCTTCTCCCCAGCAGGTTGTTGCACGTGTTCGGGTGAATGTGTGGAATGGGGGAGAGGATGACCGGACAGGTATATGCCTGATGAGCAACCTTTCAAATGATAATAGTCACAGAGGGTACAGCTTTTTACTCCGGCCGGGAAATATGGTTAATTTTCTGAGCGATAAGCTGGCGTGGGGAACGGCAGTTTCCTTCTCATGGACAACCGGCACCTGGTATTGGATGAAAATGAAGATTATGGGTACAACGTTGAGCGGAAAAATCTGGGCTGATGGCAGCAGTGAACCTGGAACATGGACAATGACCCAAACACTTGGCGGTACCAATTGGAACCTTACTTCAGGTTATCCTGGTTTTGTGGGCAGTTCAATTGCTACCACTACCTCATCTTTTGATGATCTCACTGTAAGTGACCCCTCTGTTGCGGGACCTGA
>JAPLDE010000176.1:0-3112 GCA_026391855.1 Bacteroidota bacterium
CCCTGGATACAATGCAACTGGCGGCGAAACACCTGGACCCTGTCAATACACTTATGCGGGGATTCGCAATGATTAAAAAAGACGGGGAGATCATAACAGATCCGGAAGCGTTGCAGGTTGGAGATGACATCGATGTTCATCTCAGGGATTCCGTGCTGACGTCCGTTATCAAATTCAAAAAAAGAGACAAATGAAAGGGAATATCACTTACCAGAAGGCCTATGATGAACTGGTCAACATCGTGACCGAGATAGAGAATGAAAAGATCCAGCTTGACCAACTCGCTGCCAAGATACGAAGAGCCAGCGAGTTAGTGGCCTTTTGCCAGGAAAAACTGAGGGAAGCGGAAACCGAATTCCAGCAGACCGTTAAAAAGTTAACCCGCTGATTTTCCCGCTTTATCCGCCTTAATTCCGGTTTCGTCGGAAACTTCTTTCGGAACTCTCCATCCTGAATTTACTTTGCCGCGTCAAATCAAAAAACTATTGAATCATGAAGAACGCAGCAATTTTATTATTACTGACTTTTGTATTTGTATCGGCCCGGGCTGTCAACCCCGATCTGCCTACCCAAACAGTAAGGGGTACAGTGACGGATAAGCTGACCCATACCTCCCTGCCCGGCGCGAATGTGGTTATCCTGAATACCAATCCTGTCGTTGGAACAGCCACCGATATTGACGGAAAATTCAAACTGACAAAGGTTACTGTAGGCAGGGTAAGTCTTAAGATCACTTTTATGGGATATAAAGACGTAATTCTTTCCAATTTAAATCTGAATACTGGGAAAGAACTGGTAATCGAGGCAGAAATGGAAGAAAATATCATCCTCCAGAAAGGGGTGGAGATCAGGGCAGAGCGGAACAAGGCCAACGCCGGAAACGAGATGACCACCGTAAGTTCCAGAAGTTTTACGGTTGAGGAAACCCAGCGCTATGCCGGATCAAGGAACGATGTGGCCAGGATGGCCTCAAACTATGCAGGAATGACGGGTTCCAACGATGCCCGCAACGACATCATCATCAGGGGTAATTCGCCGCTGGGATTATTGTGGCGTATGGAAGGAGTTGAAATCCCCAACCCTAACCACTGGGGTTCACCTACCTCTTCCGGGGGACCGGTTTGTATGATCAATAACAATGTCTTGTCCAATTCCGACTTCCTTACCGGGGCTTTCCCCGCTGAATACGGCAATGCTGTGTCGGGAGTATTCGACCTGAAGATGCGCAACGGAAATAACGAAAAACATGAATTTCTCGGGCAGATAGGCTTTAACGGGGTTGAAGCCGGTGCAGAAGGCCCGATAAGCCGGGAGCATACCTTATTACCAGGATGCTTCTTTCAAAATCAATCTTCCCAAAACTAAAGCCGGGAGCTTTGCCATCTTCGGACTGGGTGGGATCAGCGATATCAAATTATGGGACAGCAAACGCGACACCACCAAAGATAAACTTGACCTATACGGAGGGGAAGGTTTTGACGTGACAAACGGAGCCAGGATGGCAACCGGCGGAATTATCCACACTATACCAGTGGGGAAGAATGCCTTCTTTAAATCCTCTCTGACAGTTTCCTACCATCGTTTTAAAACAGATGTTGACTCTCTGGCTCCCGAATCATTTGCAAAGACGCGCTGAGAGCCAGCTTTTTAGGTCGGAGAATCAATTCAGGCCCATCTCCGATTTCAGCGGATCATCGGTTTTGACGCAGGTCTATGCCCAATATCAATATAAGTTTACCGACAACTTAACCCTGAACCCCGGTCTTCATTACCAGTATTTTTCGTTTAACAGCACCTATGCTGTTGAGCCCAGACTGGGATTGAAATGGGAATACGCATCCAACCGAAGCCTGAACCTGGGGTACGGGATTCACAGCCAGTTACTTCCTATCAATATATATTACCGCCAAACCCTCATGCCTGACGGTACCTATCGTCGGCTGAACCAGGAACTTAGTATGTTAAAAAGCCAGCACGTTATACTCGGACATGACTGGAGCATCAATAATAACCTGAGACTGAAGACTGAAGCTTACTACCAGTATATTTACGGCGCATGTGTGAACAAGCCGGAAAAGACCTATTTTTCCTTGCTAAATGAAGGGGCCAACTTCGGTATGGATACTCCGGATACCCTTGAAGCAAAAGGAACAGGAAAAAATTACGGACTGGAACTTACTTTTGAGCATTTTCTCAATAAAGGATTATACTATCTGATTACTGTTTCACTCTATGATTCGAAATACAAGGGGAGTGACGGAGTGGAAAGAAATACCGCCTTTAATGGTAATTATGTCTTAAATGCATTGGTTGGCAAAGAGTTTGAGCTTGGAGCCGGGAAAAGCGAAGCAAGGAAAGCCAGATCGATACTGGGTTTTGATCTTAAGACGACCTGGGCTGGCGGACAACGGTATATTCCCTTTGCCACCGAACCTGATCCTGCTACAAATTATACTACATATCGGCAAGTGTTTGATTATCAGCATGCCTATTCGAAAAAGTTCAGCGATTACTACCGTACCGACCTGAAGATCACTTACCGCCGTAACGGGAAACATATCACTCAGGAGTATGCGCTGGATATTCAGAACTTATTCAATTCCAAGAATATATATACGGAAAGATTTAACCGTAAAACCGGCCAAAAATCGTTCATTTACCAGACAGGTTTGCTGGTTATTCCTCAGTACAGGATAATCTTTTAATTTGGAAATTTGGAAATTTGGAAATGGATCCATTTCTGTAAAAATTGATGAGAACTCAGATGACGCGGATAAGACGGATTAAAAGGATATTTCATTTGATAATAATTTTGATTTTAATGGTCAAATGGAATATCCATTATTATCATCCACGGTTGGTTTAAACTGCGTTTGTATGGATATTTCATGTTTAAAGCAATCACCTTTCAGGAAGAAATCTGTTTTTATCTGTTTAATCTGTGTCATTTGTGTACTTCTTTTATATTTCCAGTGATGAAAAGCGCCATTTTGAAGGAACTCAAAATTTGGTATTGAAGAGAAAATCAGTTTGTAAAAAAAAAACTATGAAAACAACCGGAAATAATTGGTTTAACGACAAGTGGATCCTTTGGATAGGGATCCCACTTGTG
>JAPLDE010000176.1:3137-51697 GCA_026391855.1 Bacteroidota bacterium
TGTGGGCGTGGGGACCCCGGTCGTTTGGGGAATTATCGTACATTTCTCACTGATTGAAATCCTGATCCGGACAGCCATGTGCCTGAGCTGGACTGTGGTCCTGTGGTTCGGTTGCCGGGCCATCCTTACCCGCGTCGACGTTATTTTACCCTGGAATGAAAAACCAGTAATCCGCCTGTTTGCTGATATACTGCTTGTTGGTGTTTACACCTTTTTGGCAAATTGTTTTTTCTTTGCCATGGGGTATCTGCTCAGTATCCCAATAAAGTATTATGACTCAACCTTTTGGATGAGTTATTTGTATTCATTCATCATTTCCCTGATCATTTCCTTTATCCATGAAGGGATCTATTTCTTTATGTTGTGGAAATTTGCACTTATCCGTACGCAAAGTCTTGAGAACGAGAATCTTATATCGCAGTTTGAAACACTGAAAAACCAGGTAAATCCACATTTTCTCTTCAATACCTTCAATACATTGATTTCTGTGATTGAAGAAGACAAAGATCAGGCCATTGAATATGTTCAGCGGCTTTCGGATTTTTTCAGAAGCATCCTTCAGCTCAGGGATAAAACAGTGATCAGCGTTAGGGAAGAGCTGGAACTGATCAGAAATTTCTGTTTTATTCAGAAAAAGAGATATGGAGATAACCTGCTTGTTGAGATCAAAATAGGAGAAACCTGTCTGGATACAGGGATTGCACCTCTCACTTTACAGATGCTCGTGGAGAATGCCATCAAACACAATGTGATCTCAACGGAAAGACCGCTGTCTATCTCAATTTCCGAAAGGGATACCGATTACATCGTGGTGAGGAACAACCTTCAGAAAAGGAACAACCCTGAGCATGGAAGCGGACTGGGACTGGAAAATATTAAAAAGAGATATCATTTTCTTAGTGAAAAAAACGTGGAAGTGATCGTTTCACCCGGTAACTTTACAGTCGCCATTCCTGTTCTGCACAAATTATAGATGATGAATGTCCTGATCATTGAAGACGAGGTGGCTGCTGCCCGCCGACTGGCCAAGATGGTAAAGGAAACCGACCCGGGAGCAGTCATACTGGATATGCTGGAAAGTGTTGCAGCAGCTGTTTCCTGGTTCAGAACCTATGGCCAGCCCGACCTGGTCATGATGGATATCCACCTGGCCGACGGGTCCTGTTTCGAGATCTTCAAACTGGTGGATGTCTCCTGTCCCGTCATCTTTATCACGGCTTTCGATCAATATGCCATCCAGGCATTTAAGGTGAACAGCATCGATTATATCCTCAAACCGGTCAAACAGATTGAACTGGAAGCCAGTTTCAGAAAACTTAAGAACCTGCATAAGGCAGGTCCCATGCCTGATCTCAGGATCCTGATGGAGCAACTGCTTGAGAAACCCAAATCCTATCATCAGCGGTTTTCCGTTAAATTCGGGCAATATATCAAATCGTTGGAAATTAATCAGATAGCCTTGTTTTATGCCGAAGAGAAGGCGGTGTTTATCCTCACCTTCGAAAACCAGCGGTATCCCCTTGATATCAGCCTCGATAAGCTTGAAGCCCAGCTTGACCCTTCTGGTTTCTTCAGGATAAACAGGGGGGTGATCATTAATTATCATGCAATAAGCCAGATGTTTACGCATCTGAAGGGAAGAATCAAAATTGAACCTAAAGTGGCTTTTACAGGAGAAGCCATCGTGAGCGCAGAACGAGCTTCAGCTTTCAGGGATTGGATTAACAGGTAAAAATCGTATTTTTACTGTTCATTAAATTTGATTTTTATGCGTCTTACTTTAATAGCCCTTTTAATGGCTTTATGCCTGCCTGTCTTTTCGCAGGCCGATAAGATCGTTGGTTTCTGGCTGACACAGGGCGGTGATTCACAGGTCCAGATCTATAAATCACCTGATAATAAGTATTTTGGGACTATCAAATGGTTGAAAAACCCAACCGAGAACGGAAAGCCCAAACTGGACAAGAAAAACCCGAACGATAAGCTGAAACAGCGCCCCCTCAAGGAATTAGTGCTGCTCAGCGGGTTCGTTTTCAACCAGGAAGACAAACAATGGGTGAACGGGACCATTTATGATCCCAAAAACGGAAGCACCTATAAATGTTATATGTGGTTTGAACCCGGGAATGACAATGTCCTTCATGTGAAAGGATATATCGGCGTTTCCTGGATAGGGAGAAAGGTTGAATGGACCAGGGAAACGGCCTTGAGAAAATGACCCTTATTGTTTAAATCTTTCTTTTATATATTTATAGGCATCGCTGACTCCCAGCTTGGTGGTTGACGGGCCTGTCCGGATAAAGAACTCGTCTTCCTGTCCTTTCTGGATGAGGAAAACCGGGTTGGGACTCCGCATGCAGCGAACCATGCAAGCCGTTTTTCCCTGTAACGTTTCAATGGATGTCTGGATATAGGGCGAAAATTCTTCCCCCAGTTGCGACTTGATCAGGTTCCACAGATGCAGGTTGAACTTGTCATTGTTTTCAAACTGGTCGCGGTCGAGACCTTCAACAACACCATTATCAGTAACCCCTATCAGCAGTGTGCCTCCGTCAGCATTCAGAAAAGCCGCCATGGTTTTCAGACAGGCGTGCTCTATCACCGGGTCTTTCTTACTTTCCCTGATGTTCCACCGTAGCGTTGACTTAAATTCCAGCCGGTCATTCTCGCCTCCATGTATCAGTTGAATGACCTTATTCGATTCATTCTCAATATATTCAAAAAAGGAGAGATATTCGGTGATCCTGGTTCCCTGGTCGGCAATCTCCCGGATGTCATCCAGCCAGTTCTCCTTCAGATCCTCATCGTTTTCCTTTCCCCGCATCTCCCTGATTAATACGCTTTTAATAAGCGAACAGGCAAATTCCAACGGTGTGATATACCTGTGGACCAGTAATAATGGAGGAACAATCCCTGAAGGATAATGATGGTGAAGCAGGTTTATCGCGGCCTTCTGGGGTGTGGATAAGGAGAAGTACTGCTCCTTCAGAAAACGGCTGAGCATCGTATGGCTGTCTTCATCCGGAAGAGTGGAAAGAAACCCCTTTTCGTCAAGAAAAAGATTGAACGACCGTTTCATAATGGTACTGCAACCGAGTATCAGTGACAATACCTCGTGGTTGCTCAGGAAAAAGTCGGTAAGCTTTTCGGAGCCGGTCTCATCTCCCTGAAAGGAAGGTGAAGTCCTCATCCTTACATAGGTGTCGCCTGCCAGGATATTGTCGAATTGTTGCCAGAACTTGTCCTTACCCGGGATGATCACATCATTTTCCCAGGTGAACAGCCCGTATCCATTCACCTGGTAAGGATTCAGCGAACAGGTGATTGAAAGTCCGACCATAATAAAGTAGATCAGCCTGGCATTTTCATGGGAAACCAGGTGGCCGTCAGGCGTTTTCAGCGGCTCATTGTCATAAAACAGGGTGAATTGGTTTCCTTCTTCAATGATATCGATCAGACCGGGATTAATCGTTGCAGTGTTCATGGACCATAATATTAATTACATGAAGATCAGCTTATTGATTGGTTTTTAGCGGGTTACTGAGACTTTCCCAAATGATTCCCCCTATGATCAGTCCCAGGCCTGCAATGGTATAAGGATGTATGCTTTCACCAACAAACCGGTTAATTAACAACAGGGAAATAAAGGGTGAAAGATAAACAAGTTTGGTGACTTTTGCCGTGGTGAGCGAATATTGAAGCGCTTTGAGCCACAGAAGAAAGGTGATCCCCATTTCAAAGATGCCGATATAGAGAAAGCCTGCTACCCCTTTAAAGTTTGGGATCTTCGGTGAATAGAACAGGAAAACGACTACCAGGGAATAGAGGGAGCCAAAAAGAAAATTCATAAAGAGCTTAGCGGTTTCTTCCCTTTTGTCCCTGACATTCAACAACCAGAATGTAGCCCATATCAGCGAACTTCCCAGCGCCAACATACTTCCCAAAGGGTTCTCCAGGCTGAGCAGGCTGAAGTTCCCTTTTGTTACCACGAGGAATGCCCCGGTAAAGCTGACAAGTATCGCCAGTATGCTTTTAATCCCTATCTTCTGTTTCAGAAAAGGTATGGAAAGCAGCACCAGCACTACCGGCCAGGTATAATTGAGGGCAACTGCCTCCTGGGCAGGGATCAGTTCATAAGCTTTAAACAGGATGAAATAATATCCGAACGGATTGAGCAGTCCGAGCAGGGCCGATCCCGTCCATTCGCGTCGGGTTGATGGCAATGTTTTTCTCCAGGACTTGTTGAAAGTTATAACTAATGATAAAATCAATAGGGAAGTCAGGGAGGTGAATAACAGCAGGTTGACAAAGCTGAGGTAGCTTAGGGTCAGTTTGAAGGCTGACCCCATGGTCGACCAGAAAAGAATGGCTGTTATACCATAAAGATATGCTTTGCGTTGGTTAGTCATGCAGGCTGGTGATCAGCCACAAAAATAAGGAAATAGACGGGCAGGGAGCTGCCCTCATGTAAAACCATCAGGAATTACGTAATTATTATTAGTTTTGGAACATGGTAGAAACTATACTGATCCTGGATTTCGGTTCTCAATACACTCAGCTGATCGCCAGAAGAGTACGCGAGCTGAATGTGTATTGTGAGATACATCCCTTTCATTCATCCCCACCCATAACCGACCGTGTCAAAGGCATTATTCTGAGTGGTAGTCCATTCTCTGTCAGGGATAAGGAGTCGCCCAGGGTTAACCTTCAGCAGATGAGGGGCAGACTTCCGGTGCTGGGTGTTTGCTATGGGGCACAACTGATGGCCCTGGAATCGGGCGGCGATGTCATAGCCTCCCATACCCGTGAATATGGACGGGCTAACCTTTCCTTTATCAATCAGGATAACCCCTTATTCAAAGACCTGCAGGAAGGCAGCCAGGTGTGGATGTCACATGGAGATACGATAAAGGTTGTGCCTGCTGATTTTGAGATAGTTGCCAGCACATCCACGGTGGAAGTAGCGGGATTTAAGATCAGCGGGGAAGAAACCTATGGCATACAGTTTCACCCTGAAGTGTATCACTCCACCGATGGGATGAAGCTGCTGAAGAACTTCCTGGTCGATATCTGCGGCTGTTCCCGGAACTGGACACCCTCTTCCTTTGTTGAGACTACGGTCAGGGAACTGAAGGAAAAACTGGGTAACGACAAGGTTGTCCTCGGTCTTTCGGGCGGTGTCGACTCATCTGTTGCGGCAACACTGATCCACCAGGCTGTCGGAAAAAACCTTCATTGTATCTTTATTGATAACGGACTGTTGCGCAAGAATGAATTTGCCGAAGTGCTGGAATCCTATAAAAGTATGGATCTGAATGTTAAAGGTGTTGATGCCTCTGATCGTTTTCTGACAGCACTGAAAGGAGAAAACAGCCCGGAAACCAAACGTAAGATCATTGGCAGGGTTTTTATCGAAGTTTTTGATGAAGAAGCCCATAAGATACAGGGGGTTAAATGGTTAGGGCAAGGGACCATCTATCCCGATGTCATTGAATCGGTATCGGTAAAGGGGCCTTCCGCCACCATTAAGTCGCACCACAATGTTGGCGGATTACCTGATTTTATGCGGCTGAAGGTTGTAGAACCGCTGAATTCGCTCTTTAAGGATGAAGTCAGGAGAGTAGGGAAGACCCTTGGAGTGAAGGACGAGATCCTGGGCCGCCACCCGTTCCCCGGACCCGGTCTGGCGATCAGGATACTGGGCGACATAACCCGTGAAAAAGTGTCTTTGTTACAGGATGTTGATGATATTTTTATCCGCGGATTGAAGAAAAATGGGTTGTATCATGAAGTTTGGCAGGCCCTCACCGTCTTGCTGCCGGTTCAGTCGGTGGGTGTGATGGGCGATGAACGTACCTATGAAAATGTTGTCTGTCTCCGGGCAGTAACCTCAGTCGATGGCATGACCGCCGACTGGGCCAGGCTTCCCGCTGACTTCCTGGCAGAAGTATCGAACGAGATCATTAATAAGGTGAAAGGGGTGAACCGGGTCGTTTACGATATCAGTTCCAAGCCTCCTGCTACAATAGAATGGGAATGATCTGCCGTGACCATATGATTAAAACCGGGCTGTTGCTGGTCTTGTTGTTCCCATTGATTGGTTCAGCACAGCAGCCTGTATACCAAAAGACATCCCGTATCGAAAAAGAAGGGAAAAGAGAGTTTTATATGCATGAAGTGCAGAAAGGGCAGACCCTGTATGCTATTTCAAAGTTGTATGAAGTCAGCCTCGATACGATCTATGCTTTTAACCCGGAAGTCAAAGACGGAATAAAGGCCAAACAGGTCCTTCGGATACCCTTACCCTTCAAACCGGCTGCTGCTTTGCCCGTTGCAACCGGGAATAAGGAAAAAAGCAAACCACTGAAAGATTCGGTGCCGGCAAAGCCTCAAATTGTAAAGTGCGAAACGGGTCATCATGCCGGACCTGTTAAGGTAGCCATAATGTTGCCCCTTTATCTCGCTGAGATTGACAGTATCCCGGTGGAAATTACCGATGAAGCCTCGGCTCAACTTGAATTTAAGTCGCTGAGGTTCATACAGTTTTACGAGGGTGCCCTCATTGCCCTGGACTCGGTTGTCAGCAAGGGGTTGTCGGTAAACCTGCATGTGTATGACATCAATGACGATACCCTTAAAACTAAAAAGTTGCTGAACAACCCGGAACTGAAAGAAACAGAACTGATCATCGGGTTATTGTATGGTGCTAATTTTCAGCGTGTTGCCGCTTTTGGGAAAAAGAATGGGATCCCTGTTGTTAACCCGCTTAGTAACAAGAAACAGCACATCGAGCATAATCCTTATGTTTTTCTGGCCAATCCCACCGTCCAGACCATGGCTAACCAGATCGCCCTTTTCATGATCAAACAATTTCACGGAAACACCATTATACTGTTGTCCAGCAATAAGGAAGGGGAGAAGCGGTCCCTGAAAATGATCAACGACGAATTGGTGATTGAACTGAAGAAGAAAGGTTTGAGTGAGGATAACATCAAGTTCATCTCCAGCGAAAACGATATTTCTGCCGTTCAAAACCTGCTCTCGAAAACCCAGGATAACGTCATTGTGGCACTGTCGAATGATGAGCTTTTTGTCGCCAGCATTATGCGTTATCTCGATGATTGGATCCCGGCTTATAAAATGGTGCTGTTCGGGATGCCCGGATGGCTTGATTTTAAAAGCGTGGAGACAAAGGTGCTGGTTGACTTGAACTATCATTCCTTCAGCTCAAGTTTTATCGATTACAACGAACCCATGACAAAAGGTTTCATCAGGCATTTCAGGAATATTTATAAGACTGAGCCTCAGGAGTTTGCCTACC
The DNA here is from genome assembly GCA_026391855.1 of Bacteroidota bacterium. Lineage (GTDB taxonomy): Bacteria > Bacteroidota > Bacteroidia > Bacteroidales > CAIXZF01 > JAKLIX01. The sequence continues at coordinate 10,459 of JAPLDE010000176.1, forward strand.
AGGGGTTTGATGTAACCTATTATTTTCTGAATGCCTTTTTAACCTATGGAAAGGATTTCGTTTCCTGTATCCCCCAATACCGTCTTCATACCCTGCAAACACAGTTCATCTTCAGAAAATCCGGTGAAGACGGTTTCGAGAACACCTGGCTGAATATATACAAATTCAAGGACTACCAGGTCATCAACGCCAGGGATTGAGGAACTCCCTTTGTTCGGCTGAGGGCTAATTGCTGAAACATATAATGTTGCCCAAGTAATAACCGCAGCGTAGCATTAAATGTATTAAACATATTGAAATCGAAGTCATTTTATTTCAAGGTAAAAATGAAAAATATCTGTGTCTCTGTGCCTCTGAGGTTAAAAATAGCTAACTGACTGAACATCTATCTTTAAGAAAGAATTTTCTATGATGAGCCGGGATTATCGGTTCCTACCAACCATTATTATCGCAGAGGCGCAGAAGATTGTATTCAATTTGAAGCTGCATTTTAAAGCATACGGATACCGCGAATAGAACGGATTTAAAAGGATTTCTGGTTCTTGTTTAAAGCTATCACCTTATATGCAAAGGATTTTGTTCATATTGAAGCAGCATTAATCAGATTAGTAGCTATTAACTTGTAAATTTGCGCAAAAGAAATGATCTATGACTGACCTTTGTGAGTTTTTAATATTGAAGATTGAAGAACTTGTGTTTTACAAGGTATCGCCGGATGAAGCTTTAGTCACAACCAACCTTCTTGATTCAATTGCTTTGGTGGATCTTGCTGTGGCAATTCAAAATGAAACTAAGATAAAAATACCTTTCCAGGAAATTAATCGGGAAAATTTTAACACAGTAATAAACATTATTGAGTATTTGAACAGTAAATTGAAAGCAATATAGGTAATAATGAAAGTTATAATTGTTAGGTTCATTATCCCTTTTTTATTAATCCTGATCATTGGAGGGTTTATTCTCTTTAACAAAGCAGTTAATAATGCTATTATTCGAGATGCTTTTCATAAGGATGATGTGCAAAATGACTCTTTATTAGCTTATTATATGACTCTTAGCGAACACCCTAAAGCATGGATGGCGATGAAACAAATACTCTCTGATAAAAACGGAGTCTTGGTTATGGGATCATCTGAGCTTACAACTGATGACCCAAATCATGCAAAACCTTACTTTTTTATTCCTGAAAATACACCATATCATATAATTGCTGTTGGACATGCCGGAAACCAAGCCTTTTCAATATTTGCACAACTATTAACCCTCCATAAATACATAAACCATGCGAATGTCGTAATTATTCTTTCACCTATCTGGTATCTGGGAAATAACGCCAAAGGAACTACTTTGGATATTTTTCTTGAATTTGTACCACGGTTTGCCTTAAATAGAATTTTATTGGATAAGGAAATTCCATCTAATTTCAAACAATATTTTTACAAATACATTTCTCAAAAATATCCCGAGCTTATTTCTCCTTCCCCAGAGCTGAAGCTCATGAATTATTATTATCATGCCCAAAGGAATTTCGTTAGTAATATAGCATACACACCCCTGATACTTCTAAATAAATTAATATTAAATTATGCAAATTCAATAAATAATGTTGATCTTCTGGATATTCCATCTTCAAAAAAAGAGTTTTTTGTCTATAATTGTTCTTCAAAAGTTAAGAGTAACATTTCACACATAAGATGGGATAGTTTATACATAAAGTCTGTTGAGAGACATAAATGTTCCTCTCTAACAAATAGTTGGGGAATAAATGATGAATACTATAAAAATTATGTGCATGGTGAACATGGCTTAGTTAAGGTAGTCCCGATGAATAAAAACCTGGAATTACAAGATTTGAGACAACTCGTTGATTTATTGATATATTATAAAGTGAATGCCTTATTTGTTATGCAGGCTGCCAATCCCTTTTATTATGAACAACTGAATAAATTCAGACCCATTGATGACTCAATAAAGATTATTATCGGTCGTTCCGGTTTTCATTATTACAATATGCTTGAGTATGATACAGCCAGGTATCAAAAAGCACTAATGACGGATGTTATGCATATGAGTGAATATGGTTGGCTCACTGTTGATAAATTTATACTTGATAAACAATTAAATTATGAAGAGGGAAATTAAGTATATGATATTGAATACCACAATATTACTTGTTATATTAATTGGATCGCTTTATCTTTATGCACCAACTTCCAATAATATACATTATCAGCCAAAATCTAGTGTACAGTTTGTTTATCAACAATTCTGAATTAAATCATGCTCCCCTTTTCAGACTTAGATTTTTTTCTTGTGATGGGGATATTAATATCCTTACTATGGATATTTAAACTGCTTCGTGTCCCAAAACCCACATTTTCAGGCATGGTCCTGATCCTAAGCCTTTTATATTTAATCATTTATTTTCCATATCCATGGCATGTATTGGTAATTGTAATTTATTCTTATTTTGTCTATTATGTTTTTTCGTTTGTACTGAAATACAGAAATAAACTGGCTGGAAGCATTGTTTTACTTTTACCGATGATCCTGGTCAAATCAGACATTAGATTTCATTTCTATCCTTTCAAATTAAATGACTGGATTTCATTCGCGGGATTGTCCTTTATGAGTTTCAGGATATTACAAGTCTATCTCGATGCAAAACCCTCTGACAAGCCTGTTTATTTATTGAGATATGTAAGTTTTTACACTCCCACTTTACTGATTGGCCCTATAGATCGCTTTCACAGATTCAATCGCGATCTTGATGAGGGTTACCGGCGATTATGTCCCTTCCGTTTTACTGAAGGATTGCAGGCTTTGCTTTATGGACTTTTATACAAATATATTATTGCAGAATGCATAAACCGTTATTGGCTGAATTCTTTTGACCCCTCTTTAAAAGAATGGTTTCCGATGGTTAACAATATGTATGGTTATTTCATTTACCTGTTTTTTGATTTTGCCGGGTATTCCCATATGGCAATAGGTATGGCGAAAATGTCAGGTATTGACGTCCCTCAGAATTTTAAGTTTCCATTCCTGGCTCGTAATCCACAGGACTTTTGGAGGAGATTCCATATCACGCTGGGTGATTGGTTGAAGGATTATTTCTTTAAGCCTTTCTATTTATTTCTTAGCGGTAAGAAGGTATTTCAACCCTATCCTTTACTTAGACAGAATATTGCTCTTTTTTTTACTTTCACACTAATGGGCTGCTGGAACGGGTTTAAATTATGGTTTATCTTGAGTGGAATGCTCTTTGGTATTTATTCGCTGACCTATAATTCATACCAATACCATTCTAAGAAAAAAAGGAGGGATGTTGTGTTTGGCAAGATGAATGATAAGTATGTCAAGTGGATATCAATAATTATCATGTTTAACCTTGCTGCTTTTTCAATCTATATTTTCAGTGGCAGATTCCCCTTCATCAATTAGTTATGAAATTTGATTTTCAAAATAATGAGTTCACCGATCTGGAATTCCAATGCCAAAAGATCGCAATCTCTGGTAGTGACAGGGATATAAACTGGGAAGATTCAAAAAAGGTCGTAGATCAATATATTGCCATTTTTTCAAATCTCGGTCTACCTAAAGGACACCCGGTGATTGTCTATGGACATAAGGAACATTTGTTTCCTTTGGCAATATTAGCTTTGATGCGATGTGACCTTCCGTATATTCCAGTCGACAATATATATCCATTTGAAAGGCTCATAAAAATTCAGTCTGTTTCAGGCTCTCAGGTATTGATCAACTGTGGTGATTATCTTATCGATGATTTCATCCCAATAGTAATTAATAATCATTTCGAGGTAGAATTCCGCTTTAACGCTGACTTTTCAAATGGAATTGTTTATAGAGAATCAGATCCCTTGCGTTACATCTTGTTTACTTCCGGCAGCACTGGTGAGCCCAAAGGTGTTCAGATTACCAGATCGTCACTGAATTGTTTTTGTAATTGGATAAAAACATCCTATCCTTTTACTGCCGATGATGTTTTTTTAAACCAGTCGCTGTTTACTTTCGATGTTTCATTGTACGACATTGTTGGCGCTTTTCTGCATGGTGGTACTATACTATTAATTGATATTGGATTAACAAAAGAGAGCGATCGGTTATTCCGGAAATTGCGTAAATATAAATGCTCAGTATGGGTTTCCACACCTTCTTTTGCATATATTTATCTCAGAGAAACCCAGATGAACCAAAACTATCTGGACTGTATGAAAATATTTCTTTTTGCCGGTGAAAATTTGCCTGTTCATGTGGTTGAAGGCTTGCACAGGCAATTTCCGGATTCAAAGGTTTTTAACGCATATGGTCCAACAGAAGCAACAGTAACTACTACTTTGGTTGAAGTGTCGGCTGAAATGGTGAAAAGCTCCTGTATTCCCATTGGTTATCCCCGTCCGGATTCAGTCATTTTAATTGAAAATGAAAGCAATGACCCGGAAAAAACAGGTGAATTAATTATTGTCGGAGATCATGTTTCCATTGGATATCTGAAAGATGAGACCCTATCCTCTGAGAAATTCTTTACATTCAGAAAAAAACGGGCCTTCAGAACGGGCGACCTGGGATACTATTCGGATAATATGCTGTATTTTACAGGCAGGAATGATGATATGATCAAATTTCATGGCTACAGAATTGAATTGGGAGAAATCAGCGCAGTGATCCGCGAGATGAAATTTATTGAAGATGCCGTCACTATTCCTTTAAAAAGAGGAGAAGATATTAAAAGGATTATATCTATTGTTGTACTAACAAACAGCGATTCAGAATATACAAAAGATTGGGAAAATGCTTTGAAATCCCATCTCGAAAAGAAACTACCCTCTTATATGCTTCCTGCCGACATCATCAAAGTGGATAAATTTCCATTAAATGCCAATCAAAAAATTGACAAGGCTGCCTTGATCGAAATATATAAATCCTTGAAATCGTCTAATAGAACATAATTGTAAGTTATATTTTGAAATATGCATACAAATTCAAGGATTACCAGGTCATCAACGCCAGGGATTGATTGTCTCCTTTAGCCCTGCTTAGGGCTACCTGCCATAACATGTCTTCGGGCCGGAGGAAATAGGGGTTATGGATGATCTTCTGCATGCAGGCAGGATCATTTCTCAGCGTCCTGATGTTATCCTGTAAGGCATAATAAAGTTTGTACAGTTCGGGCAATTCGTTCCGGAACAGATACCGGCAATCTCTTTTAATGATCGTATTCAACGGAAGCCTTGCTTCCCGGGCTTTCTGCCACTCTTTTACCATCCATTCTTTATTTGCCCTGATGATATCATCATAATAAACCGGGCCATAATACAGCAGGTATTTTTCCTTGTTCTCACATCTGAAAGTATAGACGGCATTATCATGAAGGGCTTGATATACAGGAACTTTGTCGGTCCCGGCCTTTTTAACGATCAGGTCGAACCAGTCACTGAAACCGCGTATCTTTCCTTCATACTGATAAGGATAGTCTTTCTCCAGTTCAGGGGTGTAGAGATCAAACAGGTTATCGATAAAATTCCAGTCGAATTTGTACAGAAATCTTTCCGTAACCATCAGGAACACTACATCCTGTTTTTCCACTTCTGCTTTAATATCCAGCGATTCCACCTTCTTTTCACCATAATAGGAATCGGGGTATACCAGGGTGTTGAAATACCAGAACGCCTCATTCCTGTAACAAAAGAGGGGAAGCCTGGTGTTGAAGATGTTCCAGTAGTAACTGTCAGCCACAGTCAGTACCGATAAACGGCTGTCTCCCGGCTTTTTCCTGAAATGAAAGGCCGGATAGGCAAGGGGTGGATTGGAAAGTCCGCACAACAGGTTCAGCGCTTTGCCGGCATCATTATCGGTTTGCATGGCCTGGTGCGAAATCATGAAACTGTCGGTGACCAGGTCGGGGAGATGAATCCCCCTCACCTTTTCGAGGTAGTGCAACAATGAATCCGCAGCCAGTATCATCCCGTAAGCACTCCAATGGACGCCGGTCTTGGGATATAACGGATAGGGTGCCGTGGGTTTCATTTTCTTAAACCAATCGTTGAAGTCTAAATAATTGATATTTAGCTCCCTGGCTTTTTCAACAAAGGCCTGGTAATTGGATCTGCCGGGAGGGTAGAGATCGTAAAAATTGTCGGGAATGAATTCGGGACTGAAAGAAGCCTTACCGGGTTCAAAAACAAGGATGAGGTTTTTTCCCTTTGTTTTAAAAAGTTCCTGCAGGTATTTCAACCGCCTTAGTTTCTTTTCAACCGCAAGCTCGCCGATAAAGTCGCCACCCAGATATGCCCTGATGTAATCCTTTTCAAAAAGGTTGTTATCTTTTCCAATGACAATACCCTCGGCATGCGCTTTATTGAAGAGGCTGAAATCCAACTGGTTATTACATCTTACCAGCACATTTCTGAATCCAATCGTGTTTTCCAGGAATTGCCGGCTTGAATCCTGAAAACTGCCGGCAAACCAGCCGGTCTTCGTGAAATTGGGCTGAGCGGGGGTTTTAAAATCGCCGTTTAACGGGCGGATGGGAATAATACCGGTTAGATTCTCTGCCAGGGGAAGAAAAAGCAATACAAGAAGGGTGTAGTTCAGTACTCTCTTTAACATCATTCGGTCGTGTGATTGTTTCTGGTAATCAGTATTTTATTAGTTTACCGGTAGTTGTTCCGCCGGAAGTGATCAGGGTGTAAAAGTAAACACCCGGCGCCAAACCATCGCTTTCTCCTTCCGACAGATTCCATCGGATCAACTGATCGCCTTTTTCCAGCTGCTGGTTTTTAAGGAGGGTTTTTATGATTTTACCCTGAATATCATAAACCACCAGGCTTACAGGATGGCGGTCATTTACCCTGAAAAGGAAACTGGCGCCGCTGGTAAACGGATTGGGTATAACCCTGCAACCCTTTGTAATGTCTTGTGATTCAGGATGATCAACAGAAACGATGTCTCCAAAAGTAGGAAAGAGAATTTCGTCTATCCAGGCAGCATCTTTGCCCCAGCTGACGGAATAATCTTTATGAAAATTCCATTTAAAGGTGTGGTATCCGGTCTCAACCGGGTAAGCAAAATACTGCCAGTCCTGGTATCCGTCCCAACGCTGCTTTTCAACGTTGTCAATATAGAAACCAAGGTAATCGTAGTTATGATTGTTTACATCCTGTTCGCAGGAAACCCTTCTGTAGAACCCTATATTTCCGGGCGCCTGGACATTCAGGCTAATGTAAAGTATCGATTCTTCATTGTCACTGACATCTCCCGAACGCGCACAATTCTGACCCTGGTAAGGAAGACTATCGGTGATAAACCATGGGGCATCTCCCCCGAAATGCCAGTCGAACATGGAGAAGTCGGCTGTTTCAAAATTCTCCCCGTTATAACCGATTTTCAAATAGAAGGTAACATTCATGCTGACCTGGTTATTGCCGACGGCCGACAGGTTGACCAGGGCAAGGTGGTCGAGCGGTGCGATGGCAGCAACGGTAACGTTTGCCAGTACATTTCCTGAACCTCCCGGGATGAGGCTGGGAATGATACCGGTAGCCGTGTTAAAGGTCAGGTAGGGATCAGATGTACTGAGTGTTACCGTAATATTCTCAACGGCTGCACCCCCTGCATTTTTAAGGCTGATCATCACGTTGCTGGTCTCACCAGGGTCAAGATAGCCGTTTCCGCCATCCATCACCTGGACGCTATGAAGACCCAGGTTGGGTGCGTAGGCGGAAAGGGGGAATTCACGGCCAAGGGTGTCATTGGAAAGGGGTACGAAGACACCTATAGTAAACGGGTGATTATCAGGCACTGACAGTGAAACATCAAACCGGAAAGCATCCGGAAGGAAGGCGGTGTCACCCGGATTCAGCAAGCCACAGGTTTCCACGCTGTCGATCAGCGAAAAATATGGGTCGCTTAAGGTAAGGTGAAAGACCGGGTTGAGCATTGGCTGGTCGCTGATGTTTTTCACTTTAAGACCTATATAAGCTGATTCCCCATACTGGATCAGGTTATCGGTACCCGAAGTGATGACCGGCTCGATCTCAAGTCCGGTGGTATAAAACACCAACGTTTTGGTGTTTCTGATATCCCTGCTGTCTCTCACCATAATTTTCACCGGACCATACGTAGTTTCCAGGGGTGTGCCATAGAGAAGGCCTGTCTTGGAGAGTTCCAGCCCCACAGGGAAAGGAGCCGGTATAAATGCGGTTACCTGGTCGGCCACGGGAAGGGGATTACATGAACCGGACATCACAGCATAATTGAACAGATCACCGTTCGAAATGCCTCCGACCCAATTAAGCCAATAGGGTATTACAATGTTACCGTAATAAAACTCAATATTTCCGTCATAATACAGTTTCACGGCATAGTTCAGATCGGTATTGCTTTCTCCTGAAATAACTGTCTTCCAGCGGAAGGTAGCCGAATACTGATCGCCCTCATACCAGATGCCTCCGCCGCTTGGTATGGCTTGGGTTTTGGTCATCAGGGGAGAGATATTCTTTGTATTATGCTGATAGATAGTCTCATCGATGATAAATGGCCAGGGCATCGGCTGATCATCGAACATCAGGTAGCCGTCAACATGCACAACTACGCGGTGGTATTTCTTTCCATAGAAGGGGAAATCAAAATCAAGGGTTTTACTCACCTGTCCGCTGCTTGAATTGGACAAAACAAGCTGCTCTGCTGTAACAGTCGGAAAGGGTTGGGGAAAATTACTTTCATAATAATCCATCTCCATTTCATAATCATAGGGAGGCGTTCCACCTGTTGAAGTAAGCTGGTGATTATAAGGTTCATATAAGGTTGCAGGGGGTAAAACGGAATCGATCAGTGTGACGGTAGGGAAATTCACGGTCTTGTTCACCCAGATCATCGTCAGGTCATTGTCTGTCAAGGGAGTAGCCGGTCCTGTAAAAGCAACTTCTTCCGGTGCCGGGGTATAATCGATGAGCGAAAAGGCCTGGATACTTCCGTCGGCATCATGGTCATAGTCCTTTTCATCAACCATCAGGAAATACCTGGCCGGGTGATTGGGTGGAATATAGCTTAATAGGGGAGTAACATCCAGCCCGAATTCCAGGTTTTTGTTCGACTCAACGGTAGTACCACCCTGCATATAATAGGCGCCTCCCTGATAGTTGAACAAAGGGAATTCCATCACATATTCGGGCACAACGGACGCTGTGTCGGAGGATATCCCGGCCATGACTTTCACCTTGGATCTGTTTGAATGCTTGAGCGTTACCTTGAAAGTAATTTTGGGCTGATAGTCAGGTTTCGGAATGACTACATACACCGTGTTATTCCAGATCCCACCCTGGGGTTTGGGGTCGGCCAGGTTTTTATACATCGTATAGCAAAAACCATTGTTTCCCACACCGGTTCCAAAACTGTTCACCCATTTTACTCCTCCGATTTCCCAATCCTGCACATTTACCACGCCATCCCCATTGATATCGATATTGTTGGTAAACTGTCCGTCACCGTTAAAATCGTAACGGATGGAATCATTGAACCCGACAATGGTAAGCTGGTGGTTTGTGTTGGGTGTCCAGTCGATGGTTACGCATTGCCCTCCTTCTTCGGTCCCTGGCGGCAGGGTCACGGCGGATGTGGCATAAGCGGCAAACTGGGCTACCCCTCCTGAGGGTGCGCCTTCCAGGTGGTCATTGATCCAGTGTTTCAGTACCTGGAGGCCTTCAGGCGTGCCTACAGGAATGGAATAGATCTCGTCTATCCTGTTTTTCATGGCATGGTAGTAATAATCATAACCGGAAAGCCAGATATTGGGTCCGTATGTCGACATTCCGCCATAGTCCTGCACATTTACGGTACCACCTCCCCTGATGATCTCCCAGGTCTCACTGAAACCGACCCCGCAGCTAACACCGTTATTGCCGAAATTCCAGGCATAATGTGTAGGATATTGATTTTCAGGCAGGTTTGCCGGTACATTCCGTCTGCTGCACATCTCGTAAGTGAAATTATACCCGATTCCGGAGGCCTGTCCGCATTCCAGGGCAACCTGTGAAAAAACTGGTCTCAGGTATGGCTGGGTTGAATTGTCAACCTTATACAACAACATGGGTGCAGCCGGTGATTTGTATTTGGGCGGGACCTTGATCCCGGGAATATTTCTCAGGAATTGCTGGTCCCTTTCGCTGAGTGTTGACAAGTCCGCAGCATTTCCGGTAGAAACGCTGTTCTTTTGAGCAAGGCTTAAAAAGCTGATAATGAAGGATAAAACCAAAAAAACAGATGCTTTTCTCATAAATATCAAATATGTTGAAAATTTTCTGAAAGTATTTTTTTTTCTCGTTATTCCGGGTTGAAGCATCAGTCCCTTCCCGGCATTCTGGTTGGGACTAAAGCGGGAAGGCAGTCATCTGATTCTTGTCATAAAATTACAAAAATCTTCCTCATTCTTTAATTAATTAACAAGGGCAGACAACCACCTGCCGATATCATAGTCTACCATTGTTATCTCTTACTTTATAATATTGTGATATTTTGTAATTTTACCGGGTAAAACCCAAGTTTATCTCTAACCCAACATCTATGAAAAAATCTTTATGGTTCAGCCTGTTGTTAGTATTGTGTGCCTTGGTTGCCTTTCCTCAGCAGTTTACCGGTCGTGAGGCCAAGAAACGAATACCCGGTGCCGACGTGATTCGGGTGAAAACCCCAAACCGGATTCCGGACTATATTCATCTGAATCCGCAGGCCTGTTTCCCTCAGGACCAGCTTGTCAACTGGCTGCATCAAAATCTTACGATTCCGGCTGATTTTTCAATCATAAAGATGCGGACACTACCTGACGACAAAGGGGAGACCCATGATCGTTACAGGCAGTCATACCAATCCGTTCCGGTTTGGGATGCCAACTTTATCGTTCATCAGAAAAACGGTAAAGTGTATTCCATGAATGGTGATTTATATTCAACCATTACTGTTGGTAACCAGGTGTTGTTTACAGAGAGTGAAGCGCTTGAGGCTGCCCTGATCAGTTATCCTTCAGAAAGGTATAAATGGGAAATAGCGGGTGAGGAAGCTATGTTAAAGCACATCACAGGCAATGCTGATGCCACCTATTTTCCAAAAGGCCAGCTATTACTGTTCCCGGTAAAATCAGGAGAAACAACCGTTCACCGTTATGCGTATCTGTTTAACATCTATTCCGATAAGCCCCTTAAAAGGGCAGAGGTTTATGTTGATGCTCAGACCGGTGAATTATTGTTCGAAAATAACCTGATCCAGGATGCCGATGTTCCTGGAACGGCGGCTACCAGGTATTCCGGTGAGCGTGAGATCGTTGCCGATCAGTTTGATCCAAGCTTCCGTTTAAGAGAAACTGGCAGGGGACAGGGTATTGAGACCTATAACCTGGCTACAGGCACCGATTATGGTGCTGCCGTTGATTTTACCGATACAGATAACTATTGGAACAATATCAATCCCCAGATGGATGAGGTGGCAACAGATGCTCATTGGGGAGCAGAAATGACCTATGATTACTATAATATTAAATACAGCCGTAATAGTATTGATGGCCAGGGATTTAAACTGGTGAGTTTTGTACATTATGATTACCAGTATGCCAATGCCTTCTGGGATGGAGAAAGAATGACCTATGGCGACGGGGATGCAGACTGGACACCCTTGACTGCCCTGGATATCTGCGGACATGAAATCACCCACGGTTTAACTTCCTTTACAGCCAACCTGATTTACCAGAATGAATCCGGTGCGCTAAGCGAAGGATATTCCGATCTATTCGGCACAGCCATTGAGCATTTTGCCCGTCCTGACAATGCCAACTGGGAAGTAGGAGAGGATATCGGAAGTGCTATCCGTTCGCTCAGCGATCCTGGGTTATATGGAAACCCTGATACCTACCTTGGGAATAACTGGGCAACCGGGGGTAATGATAATGGCGGGGTCCATACCAATTGCGGTGTGCTGGGATATTGGTTCTATCTTGTTTCTGTGGGAGGTTCCGGTACCAATGACAACGGGGATGCATACAATGTAACCGGTATCGGTATTGACAATGCTGCCAAGGTGGCTTTCCGCACCCTGACTGCTCATTTAAATCAAAATTCAGGTTATGATGATGTCAGATATTATTCAATTCTTTCTACTATTGAACTCTTCGGGGGTTGTTCCCCGGAGGTTGAAGCAGTTACCAATGCCTTATATGCTGTCGGATTAGGATCAGCCTATACACCGGATGTAGTCGCAGCATTCGATGCATCTGCAACCACTTTTTGTACTGTTCCGGCTGAAGTTTACTTTACCAATAATTCTGTCAATGGTGTTAATTATATTTGGGATTTCGGCGATGGTTGGTCGAGCAGTGATCTTGCACCGACACACTTTTATACCGCAGAAGGTACTTTTACTGTGTCTTTGTCTGTTGACGGTGGTCCATGTGGTACCGATTCAATTATTAAAACTGATCTCATTATAGTAAACCCTCCCGATGCACCCATCGTTACCTCACAGGACAATAACTGCACCGGTCCAATGTCATTTACCCTTACTGCCTATGCAGGGGATTCTGTAAAGTGGTTTACTACTCCCGCCGGTGGAACCGCTTTCTTTACCGGGCAGGTTTACACCACCCCTGTGTTGACTCAGACTGCCCATTATTATGTTGAAAATCAGATCATTCAGCCTGCGTTGTATGGCGGGAAACCCGATAACAGCGGGGGCGGGAACAATTACAACAACTGGGCTTCCCACTACCTGGTTTTTGATGCACTGGAAGATGTAACCATAAAATCGGTTAAAGTATACGCACAGGGAGCCGGAGACAGGGTCATTGAACTGAGGAACAGCACCGGGGCTGTCATTCAAACGGCAAACATCAACATTCCCAACGGGGAAAGCCGGATCGACCTGAATTTTGACGTACCCCAGGGAAACGATTACCAGTTGGCCGGCCCGATAAATCCTGACCTGTTCAGGAATGACAATGGATGCAACTATCCTTACCTCATTGGTTCTGTCGTTTCCATCAACTACAGTAGCGCTACCCAGGATCCGACAGGATATTACTACTTCTTCTATGACTGGGAAGTCCAGCCTGCAAGCTGTATCAGCGAAAGAAAAGAGATCTCCGCTTTTGTTAATTCCGGAGTTCCTGACGCTGCCTTTACCTATAATGGTTTTGCCTTGTCAGTGCCTTTTGTAAATACCACCCTGGATGGAAATACATACAACTGGGATTTTGGGGACGGGACAACTTCTACCCTGGACAACCCGGTTCATGAGTATGCAGCACCCGGACAATACCCTGTGAAACTTGTGGCATATAATACCTGCGGGCAGGATTCAACAACCCACCTGGTTAATGTGGCTATCGTGGGTATTGATGAAAGTGCACACAATAATAATATGGTATTGTCCCCTGTTCCGGTTAACGACAGGTTACAGGTCACTTATGAAGGTTCTCCCTTACAAAATGCCGGGATCAATATTTATGATATCCTGGGGAAAAGAGTAAAGCATAATGCATTGGGAGAAACATACGGCAAATGGAGCCAGACCATAGACGTCAGCAACCTCAATGAAGGTGTTTATATCCTTGAGATCAGCCACAGCAGCGGAAACATCAACAAGCGGTTTATCGTCCAATAACGTATAATTGTAATTGCTATACTATCCAGTCTGAAGGGGTATGATAGCGAACCAGGCCTTCGATCGGGGAAGCGAGTACCATTGATATTTCGATTCCCTGCTCGGAGGTTGCTGTTTTTAGCAGGTCCTGGAAATGGAAGGCAACGGAACCGGTGAACCCGATCGGAAGGACATGATGTTCCTTAAAAGCCAAGAGGTTCTTTACTACAAAATACCTGAAGTTATTCAGGACCAGATTCCTGATAAACTCGTTTTCAATGTTTTGTTTAAGAAATAATGCAAAGCCTGCCGCCCATCGGTTGGGGTGGGGTTGCTGGTAAATGGCATCCAGGATGGTTGACGTTTCCAGTTGATAGCGTTTGTCAAAACTTTCTTTTATATCTGCCGGGAGTTCCTGCCTGATGTAAGCCCTGAGCAGGGTCAGGCCAAGAGAGGCCCCACTGCCTTCATCACCCAGAATATACCCCAGCGACGGAGGCTGTATCTCGATATTTCGTCCGCCATATAAACAAAGGTTGGCCCCTGTTCCTAAAATCCCGGCAATACCCCGCTGGTCAGCAAACAACGAACGGGCCGTCCCCAGAATATCAGGATATATCTCAATATCGGCCCGGGTAAAGTAATCCCTGAAAACATCCGACAATACATACTGCTTGCTTTCCCTGGCGCATCCCGCACCGTAAAAAATCAGCTGTTCCACTTTCTCCGGATACATAAGGGGTAATAGTTCCTTTTGCAAAATGGTGTCAACTTTGTCGGCACCGACAAAATAGGGATTTAGTCCATCTGTCTGAATAGCAGTGCCTTGTAAGCCTTTTCGGATCAAATACCATTCGGTGGTCGAACTGCCGCTGTCTGCAATTAAAATCATAGTTGGTCAGTCTAGTCGGAATATTTTTCCTTCTTCAGCTAATTGTGTCCCGGGAAAGATCTCACAGGCTTCCTGAAGAAGGATATCCAGCTGTTTGTAACGGGCTGAAAAATGACCCAGAAGAAGATGCCTGACCTGGGCCAGCTGAGCAATGCGGGCGGCATCTTTCGAGGTGGAATGTTGCTTTTCAAGGGCCAGCGCCTTGTCTTTATCAATAAAGGTAGATTCATGAAAAAGGTAATCAACACCCCGGATCAGCGGGACCAGGGGTTCATGGTAACCGGTATCACTGCAATAAGCGTATGATAAAGGGTCGGGCGGGGCAACGGTAAAATCTTTGTTCAGGAATACTCTCCCGTCATCCAGGGTAATGTCCTCCCCGTTCTTAAGCCTTGGCATGAGTTGATAAGGAATATCCACATTCTCAATAGCCGTTTTCTTGATATTCCTTGGTTTGGGCTTTTCCCTGAATAAAAATCCGCAGGTGGGTATCCTGTGCAGAAGGGGCAGGGTAGAAACGCTTATTTGGTTATCCTCAAAAAGAATTTCCGGTGAGTCCGGATCAAAAAAAT
Organism: Bacteroidota bacterium; assembly: GCA_026391855.1. GTDB lineage: Bacteria > Bacteroidota > Bacteroidia > Bacteroidales > CAIXZF01 > JAKLIX01. The sequence continues at coordinate 25,567 of JAPLDE010000176.1, forward strand.
GATATTGGACAGGATATATTAATGTCGTCTGTGTGATCGTCAGCAGGAGATCAATGGCTTCCTTCAATGCCGGGATGCTGTATACAGTAACCGGTTTATCCCTGCCTAAAAGATGAAAGGTGGTCAACAACCCGATCAGTCCAAAAAAATGATCCCCATGAAGGTGACTGATAAAAATATGGTTAATTTTCCTGAAGTGAGCCTTAAACCGCCGAAGCTGCATTTGCGTTCCTTCGGCACAGTCAATCAGAAAGAGGTGTTGCCCGGTATCCAGTAACTGTGCGCTCGAATGCCGCTCACTGGTGGGTGCAGCGGCATTGCTTCCCAGAATGGTTAATGTAAACGACATGATCGCCAAAGATAATTTAAAACCTTTTCAAATAAGTAATTAAGTTCATGAATGTTAAAAATAGCATGTATCTTTATCGGAAATTTTGTTACCAATGGCCAGGATCGTCAGTTTTTCAGAGGCTGTTTCCATTGGCATTCATAGCATGGTGTTGATTGCCAGGGAATCTGAAGCTTTGAATGTTATAAAGATTGCCGAAGCAACCGGAGCATCTAAACATCACGTTGCCAAAGTCTTGCAACGACTTGTAAAAGACAATTTTCTGATGTCTACCCGTGGACCAAGCGGTGGCTTCCTGCTGAAAAAACCTGCCGATCAGATCACCCTGCTCGATGTATTTGAGTCTATCGATGGTGAGATCACTATCGAAAAATGTCCGATGGACAATTCGATCTGTGCTTTTAACAAATGTCTGATGGGGAACCTGGTAGCCAACGTAACCGCTCAAATGCGTGATTACCTTGGAACCCAAAAACTTTCAGATTACCTTAAACAATAAATCTGAAAATAAACCCTGGTAATCAAATTATTATTTGTATATTTGCGTAATCAAATACCTAATTACTTAAATGGAATATTCAATATCATTCATGTCCCAGAAGCTGCGTTAATACCAATTCATAGCCATGTTGGGGTAACGGAGAACAGCGGACAGATGAATGGCAATACCAGCCTATGAAAAGAAATATTATACACATTGATGAAGTAACCTGCAATGGTTGTGGGTTATGCATCCCGAACTGCCACGAAGGAGCGCTGCAGATCATTGACGGAAAGGCAAGACTGATCAGCGATCTGTTTTGTGACGGGTTGGGGGCCTGTATTGGTCATTGCCCGCAGGAAGCCATTACCATTGAAGAAAGGGAAGCTGAGCCCTATAACGAGCGGCTCGTAATGGAAAGGATAGCTGCTCAGGGTCGTAACACTATTCTGGCTCACCTTGCCCATCTGAAAGAACATAATGAACAGGTGTACCTTAAGGAAGCCGTTGATTATATTCTGGAAAACAATATTGATATGAGCGAACCTATAAGAAACATAAGGATGGAGGAACCCTCACATGACCATACTCCGGCCTGTGGCTGCAGCGGTTCTGCCATGCAGGATTTCCTGAACACTGAAACCCTGCAGGGAGAAACCAAGGCTTCAGATGTAGTCACCGAAACTCCCTCAGAATTAACACATTGGCCTATTCAACTTCATTTGTTGAACCCGGCAGCCGGTTATCTCCGCGAATCGGACCTTCTCCTGGCATCCGACTGCTCCTCCTTTACAATGGGTAATTTTCACCAGCGGTTTATCAGGGGGAAAACCCTGGCTATCGCCTGCCCAAAACTTGACCAGGGTAAGGATATCTATATCGATAAACTGGCCTCTATGATCCGCGACTCTAAGGTGAAATCAATCACCGTTGTTATGATGGAAGTGCCCTGCTGCGGCGGACTTTCAACCCTTGTACAGCAAGCCATGCAGAAAGCAGGACGGACCATCCCGGTGAAAGACGTGATCATGAGCATACGGGGTGACATTCTTAAAGAAATGATCAGGAACTGAGCTTTCCCCTTTAATATTTTCTATTTTTGATCATTGTCAATTGTCAATTGTCAATTATCAATTCATAATCTTATGGTTGATTTATCTGCAAAATATATGGGTTTTTCACTGAAGAACCCACTCATTGCCGGAAGTTCAGGACTTACCAATTCTGTTGGCTCAATAAAACAGCTTGAAAAACAAGGCATTGCAGCAGTTGTTCTGAAGTCGCTCTTCGAGGAAGAACTGGTATGCCAGATTCCCAGCGATAAAGACAGTCACTATCCTTACCAAAAAACGAAGGATTACGTGGCCCATCAGTCAAAATATTCCAGTATTGAGGAGTATATCAGGCTGATCGAAGAGGCTAAAAAATCAGTCAGCATTCCGGTGATTGCAAGTATTAACTGCATTTCTGCCTACGAATGGACTTCTTTTTCAAAAAGGATAGAAGCGGCCGGGGCAGATGCCTTGGAACTCAATATTTTCGTAATGCCTTCAGACCCTATGATGGGGAGTTCCGATTGTGAAAAGGTTTATTTTGAGGTACTTACTGAGGTTAGAAGAAAAATAAAGATCCCCATTGCCGTTAAGATCAGCCCTTATTTTTCCGGTATGACCAAGATGGCTATGAAATTGTCATGGACAGGCATTAACGGTCTTGTCCTTTTTAACCGTTTTTATTCACCCGATATTGATATAGAAACGATTAAAACAGTGCCCGGTAAATTGCTTAGTTCTCCGGATGAAATTTTGAATTCATTACGTTGGGTGGCCCTTCTTTCCGACAGGGTGTTGTCAGATATTGCCGGATCTACCGGGGCTCATGATGCTGCCGGTGTCATCAAGTATCTGTTGGCGGGTGCAAGGGCTGTTCAGCTTACCTCCACCTTGTATAAAAACGGTTTCGAACAGATTGGAATCATTCTGAATGATCTTTCAGCATGGATGGAACGACATCATTTTGAGACGATTCCGGAATTTTTGGGAAGCCTGAGCCTGAAAAAATCGGAAGACCCGGCAGATTACGAAAGGTTTCAGTACATAAAAACCATTGGCCCTCCCGACAAGGCTGAATGATTCCTGCTAACTTTACCATTTAATCATTAAGCTGTTGTGTTGCCACATTTGTTAGTAGCCATTCCCCTGATGGACGAATGGGACGACTTGCCTTCCTTATTGACTGACCTGGAGAACCAGCGGTACAAACATTTCTCCGTGGTGGTTTGTGTGAACCAACCGGAAGAATATCGGAACCTGCCTGAAAAACGCCGGGTTTGTGAAAACAATGCCCTTACCCTTGATTTACTTGGGAATTACAAAGGATTACCAATCAGTGTTATCGATCGTTCAAGCTGTGGCAAGGGATGGACAGGAAAAAAACACGGGGTAGGCTGGGCCAGGCGGACTGCGATGGATGAGTGCATTAAAGGAGCTGAGGATCAGGACGTTATTATTAGTCTGGACGGAGATACGCGGTTTGGGAAGGATTATTTTCTTTCCGTTGCAGAAACTTTTTCTGCCTGTCCCCGGGCTGTAGCCCAGGCTGTACCTTATTACCATTCCCTGACCGGTGACGGGGCGACAGACCGTATCATGCTGCGATATGAACTATATATGCGGTATTATTCACTGAACCTGTGGAGAATAGGTTCGCCTTACAGCTTCACAGCCCTGGGTTCCGCCATGGCGGTTACTGTCAGGTCTTACAAGGCAATCGGTGGAATTACCCCTAACAAAAGCGGTGAAGATTTCTATTTTCTGCAGAAACTGAGAAAATACGGTGAACTCCTTTACTGGAACAGGGAGAAGGTTTACCCGTCAGCCAGGTTTTCCGACAGGGTCTTTTTTGGTACGGGACCGGCCATGATAAAGGGAAGGGAAAACGACTGGTCAAGTTATCCTTTCTATCCCACCAGTCATTTTGACGAGGTTTGGGAAACAATGAACAGTTTCTCAAAATTGTTTGCGGAACGTATTCCAACACCCATGGACAGCTTTTTAAAAGAGACATTCAGGGAGGATGATTTATGGCAACCCCTTCGTGAAAATAATCCGTTACCGGAAAGGTTCATCCGTGCCTGTCATGAAAAGGTGGATGCCCTTCGTATCCTTCAATACATGAAATCCAGGAATATTTCGGGGAATAAAAATGATGAAGAAAATCTTATTCAATTTATTCAAAATCAATATGATAGATTAACCTGGCCCATACTGGCCGATAAAGGATCCTTTTCTTTTTCTGATGCTGCCGTGGAAGAACTGAATGAAATGAGGGATTTTCTTGTAGCCCGCGAAGATGAATTACAACAACAACATTACCTTAATTTTAATAAGAAATGATTACCATACTCGGTCCCACCGCTTCCGGAAAAACCTCCCTGGCTGTCCACCTGGCTTACCGCATCAACGGAGAAGTGATCAGTGCCGACTCCCGGCAAGTGTACCGGGAAATGACTATCGGAACAGGTAAGGATTTAAGTGATTATATTATTGAAGGTCAACAAATTCCGTATCACCTTGTAGATATCTGTGAACCTGGCGAAGAATACAATTTGTTCCGTTTTCTGAATGATTTCAGGAAAGTTTTCCGGGAAATTACGGAAAGAAATAAGGAGGTCATTCTCTGTGGCGGGTCAGGAATGTATATTGAAGGTGTCCTTCGCGGGTATAATCTGGTAGAAGTTCCTCTAAACCAGGAATTTCGTAATGACCTGGATAAGATGGACATCGCCGGGCTCACCGACCTGCTCCGTTCCCTGGGGCCTCTTCATGCAACAACCGATATTGTCGACAGGGAGAGGCTCGTTAAAGCGATTGAACAAAGAGTATTTTACCGTGATCACCATATACCGCTTCAGGAAGAAGAGATTGATTCCATCGTTTTCGGGATTTCCTATCCCCGTGAAATACAAAGGCAAAAGATCACCGAAAGGCTGAATCAGCGGCTCAGGGAAGGAATGATAGAGGAAGTAGCCTTGTTGATAGAAAAAGGGGTGGATGTTAAACAATTAATGGCGTATGGGTTGGAATATAAATGGATCGCGATGTTCCTGACCGGGCAATGCTCAAGGGAAACCATGGTAAGATCGCTAAACACTGCTATTCATCAGTTTTCCAAACGACAAATGACCTGGTTCCGGAAGATGGAAAGGAATAGGATCAATATACAATGGATTGATGCAAGGCTGAGTTTGGAAAATAAGTTAAATATTTTATTGACAAGATTAAACAAATGAATATAGATTACTGTTTACATGTATATTTTTCAAAGACACGACAATTTGTAGGGACAGGATATATCCTGTCCTTTCTATAAAATTAATAGAAAAAAGATGAATGTATCTTAAATATCTGATATTCAATTTGTTATTTATATTATTGACATTCCCGGTTTGGTCCCAGAACGGCATTATCAAAGGGAGAGTCTATAACTCAAGAAATAACGAAGCCATCCCTTTTGCGAACATTATAATAAATGGTATCCTCAACGTGGGGACCACCTCTGACATAAACGGAAACTATGCTATCAACGGAGTATCATCCGGTTATACCAGCCTGGTGGCTTCTTCTGTCGGATTCGAAAAGCATGTGACGGAGGATTTTATGGTTACCAATGTGCATCCTGTCATTATTGATATTCCCTTAACTGAGGTTTCCATTAAACTGAAGGAGGTGGAGATCAAGGCTTCGCCCTTTGTCAGGAATGCGGAGAGCCCTGTTTCTGTTCAGACCCTTTCCATTCAGGAGATAGAGAAAAACCCGGGAGCCAACCGTGATATATCGAAAGTGATCCAGGCATTGCCAGGCGTTTCTTATGCTGCCTCGTTCAGGAATGATGTCATTGTAAGGGGAGGGGGACCCGGCGAGAACAGGTTTTACCTGGACGGAGTTGAAATACCCAATCTTAACCATTTTGCCACCCAGGGTGCTTCCGGAGGACCTGTAGGTATTATCAATTCAGATTTCATCCGGGAAGTGGATTTCTATGCAGGTGCCTTCCCGGCCGACAGGGGAAATGCCCTGAGTTCGGTGATCGAGTTCCGCCAGGTGGATGGGAACAATGAACGCTGGAGTGTTAATTCCTCTGTCGGGGCTTCCGACCTTGCATTAACGTTGGAAGGACCGGCAAGTCGTAGCTCCAGCCTGTTGTTCTCTGTCAGAAGGTCCTACCTTCAATTCCTTTTTTCAGCTCTTAAGCTTCCTTTTCTGCCCACTTACAACGATTACCAGTTGAAATATAAATGGAAGATTGATAACCGCAATCAGTTTACCCTGATCAGTATCGGAGCTCTTGATAAAAGCAGGCTGAACACCTCGATCAAAAACCCTGATGAATCACAGCGGTATATCCTTGGTTATCTTCCCGTTAATGATCAGTGGAGCTATACCATAGGCGGGGTTTACCGGCATTTCAGGGCCAATGGATCGGATCTGTGGGTGGTAAGCCGTAATATGTTTAAGAACCGGGCTTATAAATACATGGATAATATTGAAGTGCCTGAAAATAAGATACTTGACTATACATCGGTGGAAACTGAAAATAAGTTCAGGGTGGAAGCGGTCAGGAACACCGGTGATTTCAAGATCACGGCAGGTGCCAGCGCAGAGTATGCTAAATACACGAACCAGACATTTCAGAAAGTTTTTTCGGGCCAGGTGCCAATAACCATTCTTTATGATTCTTTCCTTGATCTTTGGAAATACGGGATCTTTGGCAGCATAACGCGTTCAGTGGCCGCCGACAGGTTAGCGCTCTCACTGGGTATAAGGACCGATGCCAACAACTATTCTTCAAGGATGGACAATCCACTGGATCAGCTTTCTCCCAGGTTTTCAGCCTCTTATTCACTTCTTCCTCAATGGTATCTGAATTTTAATGTTGGAAGGTATTACCAGTTACCCCCTTACACTACCCTTGGTTACAGGAATAACGCCGGAGAACTTGTCAATAAAAATAACGGACTGAGGTATATCGGTGCCGATCATTTTGTTACCGGGGTTGAGTACCGTCCTGATGATAAGTCGAAAATAACCCTGGAAGGATTTTACAAACTTTATCATGCCTATCCGTTGTCTGCCGTTGATGCCGTTTCATTGGCCAGCAAAGGAGCCGATTTTACCACTTACGGCGACGAGGAAGTGTTCTCCTCATCCAGGGGACGGACGTATGGGCTGGAGTTTCTTTTCAGGGATAAAGACCTGAAACACTGGAATATACTTTCTTCATTAACCTTTGTCAGGAGTGAGTTTACCGATGCATCCGGACAATTTCTTCCCTCTACCTGGGATAACAAGATTATTTTCAACATGACATTGTCCCGGAAACTAGGCCATAACTGGGATGTCGGGCTGAAATGGAGATACCTGGGCAGTTCTCCGTATACTCCTTATGATCTTTCGAAATCTGCCATCGTTGCTGCCTGGGATGCCCGTAACCAGGGATATCTGGATTATTCCCGTTTTAACTCTTTGAGACTCAGGGCTTTTCATCAGCTGGATATAAGGGTTGATAAGGCCTGGTACTTCAGTAAATGGACTTTTATGGTATACCTTGATATTCAGAATCTCTATAACTTTAAGTCGGATCAGCCGGATTTCCTGGTAAACTATGACGGCAACGGGGAAATTGAAAAGTATACCAGTACCGACGGGATTGAAAGATACAGGTTGAGAGCCATTCACAATACCTCTGGTACGATCCTGCCAACCTTGGGGATCAAGATTGAAATTTAACAGTCTTCCGCCTTGTCTTCCAGCAACGGAACAAAACGAAAATGGCCATATTCTGTGATTTCAAAATCAGTGTCAGATATTTTGGTAAGCCTGGTCATGATCTGGATATCACCGCTTCCCACCGGAACTACGATCATACCACCTGGTTTAAGCTGTTCCTTTAAAACATCAGGAATATAAGGCGCGGCAGCAGTGATCAGTATCTTGTCAAACGGTGCAAAGGAAGGTAATCCTTTATAGCCGTCTCCGTAAAATAACTTGATGGGATACCGCATGGCAGGAAGAAACTCCTTTGCTTTCTGAAAGAGAAGCTTTTGTCTTTCTATGGTAAACACTCTGGCACCCAGTTCCGCCAGTATACAGGCCTGGTAACCCGAACCTGTCCCTATTTCAAGTATCTTATCGGCTTTCCTTACTTCCAGCAGTTGGGTCTGGTAAGCAACTGTGTATGGCTGGGAGATGGTTTGCCCCGACCCTATCGGAAAAGGCTTGTCTTCATAGGCATATTCAAGAAAGCCGGAATCAAGAAAAAAATGCCTGGGAATCTTTCCCATCGCCCGGAGCAGGGGTTCATCAACAATTCCCTTCTTCCTGATCTCTTCAATGAGCTTCTTCCTTAATCCTTTGTGCCGGTAATTGTCTTCCAAAGCCATGTTCCGTTAGTATTGGCTGCGAAAATAATAATTAACAAGCTGTGCAAAAAGTTTACTTTTGCAAAAAAATTCACATTATGTTGAAAATAGGAGTGCTTGGTGCCGGTCATCTGGGTAAGATCCATATCAAATGTCTAAAGCAAATACCTGATTATCAAATTGTTGGCTTTTATGACCCGGATGAATCCATCGCAGATGCTGTTCAAAAGGAGTTTGGCATCCCTCATTTTAATGTGATGGATGACCTTATTGCCCAGAGTGAGGTTATTGATATCGTTACTCCAACCATTGCTCATTTTGAATGTGCAGGCAAAGCCCTGAAAAAGGCCAGGCATGTATTTATTGAAAAACCCATCGTCACAACTCCCGCAGAAGCCCGGGAGCTTATATCCATCGCTCAGGAAGCTAATGTGAAGGTTCAGGTAGGACATGTGGAACGGTTTAACCCGGCTTTTATGGCGGCCCAGGCTTACCTGGCCCAGCCGCTTTTTATTGAAACGCACAGGCTGGCCCTTTTCAATCCCAGGGGTACAGATGTACCGGTAGTGCTCGATCTGATGATTCATGATATTGATATCGTTTTAAGCGTGGTAAGATCGAATGTGAAAAAGATAAGCGCCAGCGGGGTAGCGGTTGTCAGCGACACACATGATATCTGCAATGCCCGGCTTGAGTTTGAGAACGGATGTGTAGCTAACCTTACCGCCAGCAGGATATCCATGAAAAACATGCGCAAATCCAGGTTCTTCCAGCGAAATGCCTATATATCCGTCGACTTTCTTGATAAAAAAGTGGAGATCATTCGTATTAAAGAAGTAGACCCGGCTCAGGCTGATCCACTGGCAATGATCATCGATCTTGGAAATGGAAAAGGTTCCAGGCAGATCATGGTGGATAACCCGGAGATCAAGCCGCTCAATGCCATTCAGACGGAACTGGAAGGTTTTGCCAGGGCTATCCAAACCGATTCAACACCACCTGTTACCATCATGGATGGATACCTCGCACTGGATGTCGCCTATAGAATCCTTGAAAAACTGGGATAAACCGTGTAACATTTTTCAGGGTATGCCGTACAAAAAAAATTCATTTTTTATTATTGAGGCAATAAGGTCACAGGAAGGTCGTTTTAATTTCCTTCCGTTTCTGGAACCGGCAAGCACATGAATCAATTTACCCGGAAGCGCCTTTCAATCCTCCTCCTGTCTTCGGCACTCAGCGTGTTGGTCTCCTGTGATAAATTTAAAGGCGATCAAACCATACCATCCTATATTCATATCGAAAAGATATCGTTTACAACAACCGACACACAAGGCACTGCCTCCAGCAAGATCACCGATGCCTGGGTGTATGCCGACGGTGAGCTGATCGGTGCTTTTGAATTACCGGTCACATTACCTATACTGAAAGAAGGGAAACACAAACTGATGATCCAGGCAGGTATTAAAATGAATGGCATTGCCAGTACACGTATCTATTATCCCTTTTATAAGCCTGCTGAATATGAAGTGACCCTTTACAGGGATTCGGTGATAACTCTTTCTCCTTCAGTTATTTACTATGATAATGTGAAGTTTGTATGGATGGAAAGCTTCGAAAACGGGGGATCTTCACTGGAAAAAACCTCAAAAAGTGATACTTCGCTGGTGCTGACTTCCGATCACCAGCTGGTTTTCGAAGGAACTTATTCAGGTCTCATTAATATGGGAGATAGTGTACTCCTGTTTGAAGCTGCTACGATGAATTCATACAGCCTTCCAAAGAATGGAGCCTCTATCTTCCTGGAAATGAACTACAAAACTAACAACCCACTTACAGTCGGGGTGATGGGTATAGGGGCCAGCCAGACTTTTCAGGAACCCTGCATGGTATTGAACCCTACGGAAACCTGGAAGAAGATCTATATTAACCTCACACCGACTGTAGATGAGATGACTACTGCCCTGGAGTTCAAGATATTTATCGGGGCTGTTAAAAGTGAAGATGTGGATCAGGCGCAGATATTGGTGGATAACTTTAAATTACTTCGTTTCCAATAAATAACTATGAACAAAACCTTACAGGTTATCAGGTATCTTATTGGCGATACATTGTCAGCAGCTGTTGCCTGGGGTTTGTTCTATATTTACCGTAAATTTACGGTTGAACCGGCAGCAACCCGTGATTTTGGGCTGGTGTTGAAAGATCCGAAATTTCTCCTGGGTATTTTATTGGTACCGCTGTTCTGGCTGGTTCTTTACACCATTATTGGAAATTACAGGAAAATATACCGTAAAGCCAGGTTAAGAGAATTGGGACAAACGCTGCTTATCACCCTGATTGGCGTGGTTATCCTCTTTTTTGCCCTGATCCTGGATGATGTGATTTCATCATACCATTCTTATTATCAGTTATTTATGGTGCTTTTCGTGCTGCACTTCACGCTTACATACGTCCCACGGCTTGTGTTGACCTCTATCACGGCCTATAAGATCCATCACCGGATCATCGGCTTTAATACAGTGATCGTCGGAAGTAACGGAAATGCCCTCAACACCTATAACGAGATTGAAAACCAGGTCACTCCTTCTGGAAATAAATTTATTGGATTTGCAGATATTAATGGTGCCAATAACAACAAGATCGAGAAATTCATTCCGCGGCTGGGGAATTACAGGGAACTGAAGCGGATCATAACAGAGCATAATGTGGAAGAAGTAATTATTGCCGTTGAACCCTCTGAACACAAAACGGTGGAGAACATCATCACGGCTTTGGAAGATACAGAGGTGGTTATCAAGATTATCCCGGGAATGAAAGACTATCTCCTGGGTTCTGTTAAGATGACTTCCATCTTCCATGCCCCCCTCATCGAGGTATCGCCCGATCTGATGCCCAGTTGGCAGCAGTCACTCAAACGCCTGATGGATGTGGTGGTCTCTGTTCTAGCCATGATCATCCTGTCGCCGGTATATTTATTTACTGCCCTTGGTGTAAAGCTGACTTCCAAAGGCCCTGTTATCTATTCCCAGGAAAGGGTAGGACTGCACGGCCGGCCTTTTACGATGTATAAGTTTCGTTCTATGTATTGCAACGCTGAAGAAGGCGTTCCAATGCTTTCCTCAAAAACTGATCAGCGGATCACTCCTTTCGGGAAGTTTCTGCGAAAGGTGAGGCTCGATGAGATCCCACAGTTTTATTCCGTGCTGAAAGGGGATATGTCTATCGTTGGCCCACGCCCTGAAAGAGAGTACTTTATCGAGCAAATAATCACCCAGGCCCCTCACTACCGCTTGTTACACAAGGTGAAACCAGGTATCACCTCATGGGGCCAGGTAAAGTACGGGTACGCGGAAAATGTAGGGCAAATGGTTGAAAGACTTCGCTATGATATTCTGTATATCGAAAACATGTCGCTGGCCATGGACTTTAAAATCCTGATCTATACGGTCATGATCGTGGCTATGGGACGAGGGAAATAGTCGGCAGTAGGCAGTTCGCAGTCGGCAGTCTCAAATCTGAATTTAGCCCACCATCAATAGTTGATAGTTCATTGTAAATGATCTACAGTCGAAAATCCCTACTGCCTACTGCCAACTGCCTACTGCCTACTGCCTTCTTCAGATCTGTCCTTTCTCTATCATTCTGACGATCAACTCAATATCTTTATCCTCGCCGTTTGGGTCATATTTTGTTTTGAGATTGTATCCCCATATCTTGGCAAAACCCTGGTAAAAGAAGGCCATAAATGAACCTTTAAATTCCCTGACTAACTCATAAGAGCTGTTCCCGGTTTCACGGTCAAGCAGTTTGATCAGGATCTTTCCCTGGGAAAAGGTGAGCTTCTTCAATTCCTCGCCATATTTGGTTTTGATCTCATCCTCGATGCTGCCGATGATCTTTTTTCTTTCGCTTCTGTTTTTGGCAGCCGTGATCTGGGCATTCATTTCCTTAAAGCGCATACCGGCCAGTTTGGCATAGGGATAAACTCTCTTCACATATCTTACCAGCAGCGAAAAACGTTTAGCGTCGGCAGGGTTGGCAGCCAGATAGGGTGCGATAAGGGTGGCTTCCTGCAGGTCAATGACCGGCATGGTATCGCCTTCCACAACCACTGCTTTCACCAGCATGCTGTCTTTCTGGGCATATAGAAAAGCGTAAGTCGCCAGGAGGAAAAAAGTGGACAGGAACAGTGTTTTCACTTGTGTGGATTGTCAGAACAACCTTTAGTAACAAATACTATGCAACTTTCAGGCGGTTGATGTTTGTCCGGAGAAGCTTTTCACGGGCAAAGTCAACAGTGACGGTAAACTCGGTGACCTCTTTGTTAGAAGGCAGGTCGTACATCGCATCCGTCATGATCGCTTCCATTATTGATCGCAGCCCCCTGGCACCCACTTTAAACTCAATGGCTTTGTCGACAATAAAATCGAAAACCCCCTCTTCAAAATCAAGAACGACGTTATCCATCTCGAAGAGCCTTACAAATTGCTTCACCAGGGAATTCTTGGGTTCGGTGAGGATACGTTTTAAAATATCTTTTTCCAGGGGGTTCAGGTAAGTGATTACAGGGAAGCGTCCGACCAGCTCAGGGATGAGCCCATACGATTTAAGATCCTGGGGAGCAATGTACTGAAGCAGGTTGTCCCTGTCAATCTGGTGTTTATCTTCTGAATTGGTATAGCCAACCACCCGGGTATTCAGCCGGTGGCCGATTTTTTTATCAATTCCGTCAAAAGCACCACCTGAGATGAATAGGATATTCTGCGTATTGAGCTGGATAAACTTTTGTTCAGGGTGTTTCCTTCCGCCCTGGGGCGGCACATTAACAACGGCGCCTTCCAGCAGTTTCAGCAGCGCCTGTTGCACTCCTTCCCCCGATACATCACGGGTGATCGAAGGATTGTCGCTCTTGCGGCTGATCTTGTCAATCTCGTCGATAAAAACGATACCCCTTTCGGCAGCCTCCGTATTGTAGTCGGCTACCTGTAAAAGCCTGACGAGTATGTTTTCAACATCCTCGCCGACATAACCGGCTTCTGTTAGTACTGTGGCATCTGCTATACAGAAGGGAACCTTCAGCATTTTGGCAATGGTCCTGGCAAGAAGTGTTTTACCTGTGCCGGTTTCGCCTACCAGTATGATATTCGACTTTTCAATTTCAACATCATCCTTACTGTCAACCCCTTTGGGTTGGGACAAGCGTTTGTAATGGTTGTAGACTGCGACTGACAGCACTTTCTTGGCATCGTCCTGTCCGATCACATATTTATCCAGGTATTCCTTGATCTCAACCGGCGGCATCAACCGGTAATCCTGAATCTGGGGAGTTGAACTTTTCTGATGTTTTAGCTCTTCATTAACAATGGTATGGGCCTGGTCAACACAATGATCGCAAATGTAAGCGTCGATCCCGGTTAACAGCATGCTCACATCCTGCTTTTCCCGGCCGCAAAAAGAACATTTTTCAGAATGTTTGGGCATGATTTACTTGCTTATAGGTAATGTATCTTTCGTTCTGACCAGAATCTCATCTATCATCCCGTATTCTTTGGCTTCAGCAGAAGTCATCCAGTAATCCCTGTCGGCATCTTTTTCTATCTTACTGTATTCCTGTCCTGAGTGTAAGGCAATGATATCATACAATTCCTTCTTCAGTTTAACGATCTCGCGGACGGTTATCTCGATATCGGAAGCCTGTCCCTCAGCCCCTCCCATGGGTTGGTGGATCAGGATACGCGAGTGGGGCAGGGCAGTCCGCTTTCCGTGCTGGCCGCAACAAAGCAATACGGCTCCCATTGATGCGGCTATACCTGTGCAGATGGTCGCCACATTCGACGAAACATACTGTATGGTATCATAAATGCCCAGACCGGCATAAACCCCACCACCCGGCGTGTTCAGGTAGATCTGGATGTCTTTCTTCGGATCCACACTGTCCAGAAACAACAGCTGAGCCTGGATAATATTGGCAACGGTGTCATCAATAGGCACGCCTAAAAAGATGATCCTGTCCATCATCAACCTGGAAAAAACATCCATCGTAGCCACGTTTAATTGTCTCTCCTCAATAATGGTAGGAGAAATATAACCGCTGGCAACGGATTGATAATGCCTCAGCGTCTGGCTGTTGAGTCCTTTATTATAAACTGCAAATTTTCTGAATTCTTCACCCAAGTTATTCATTTTCATTTATTTAGTATTAATGGTGATCATGATTTTCGTGATGGTCTCCGCTTATTTCATGAAACTCATCATGGGTAACCTCTTTATTTTCAAGTGTAAGGTTATTTTTAAAAACGTCTAAAAGCTTGTTTATGTATAACATATCCATAATTTCTTCAGCTTCCTCCTTCTTTTCCAGGAATTTCTCAGCCAGCCGGTCAAGGGTCTTGTCAATCTGTTCACTGTCACTGCCAAAACCTCCCTGTTGTTCAAAGTAGGCACGGTACCTCATCTTGACATGATTTTTGATCTCAGCATAATCAACATGAATATTATGTTGTTCAAATAGCTTATTTTCAATGAGTTGCCATCTCATCGATTCGAAAATCTTTTCAAAATCAGGTTCCTTTTCCTCCTTCTTTTCATGGTCGTGCTCGTGCTTGTGATCATGTTCATGGTCATGATCGTGTTCTTTTTCATTGATCCATCTCCTTAAGAACTCTTCCGGAACGGGAAAGTTCACCGTTTCCAGGAGTTTTTTACGTACAGCCCGGTAGAAAGTTGTATCACTTTCTCTTTGATTTGACCTGCTCATGTCTTCTTTCAGGATTCGTCTGAAATCTTCTTCCGTTTCAATATTTTCACCGGGGAAGATTTTATCGAAGATGTCCTTGGTAAGATCAGCCAGTGCAATCCTTTCAACAGAATTGACGGTCAGTTCAAAGTTGGTGTTGATGGTTGAAGCCTTGTCGGCATCCAGGTTCAGGAGGTAACCGATATGGGAAGCCTCGCCATTCATGGCTTCTTGAGGATTGAAAACCAGTTGGTCGCCTTTTTTCAACCCGTTCATCCTGGAAGCCATTTCCGGGTTTGGGAAAGTAGTGGTAGTCAACCGTCGGCTATGCGTGATCCCGCCTTCAAGCAACTGTCCGTTTTCGTCCAATTCCTTCAGCTCAACATTGAACCAGTCACCTTCATCTGATTCATCCACTTCCTGGAAAGTCCCGAACGATTTCCTGATATTTTCAATTTCATTTTCCAGTTCTTCAGCCGAAGGAACGATCTTGTAATAATCAATATTGATCTCAGGGCTCAGGTTGAGGTCGAAGTCGGGTTTGATGCCGATGTCGAAATGAAAAGTAAAGGTGGATGGCTCATCCCAGTTGGCTTCAGGTGATTTTTCCTCGTTGGCCATCGGGGTTCCCAGTGTATTGATGTTATTGTCTTTGAGGTAGCTCTCCAGCGAATCCCTGAGCAACTTATCGATTTCATCTACGAGAAGGCCTTTGCCGTACATCTTTTTTATCATGTTGATGGGAACCATTCCCGGCCTGAAACCAGGGACATTGGCTTTACGCTGGTACTCCTTCAGCTTTTTTGTTACGTTTTCCTGGTAATCTTCCGGTGAGATATCTATCCTTATACAAGCCGACAAAACACCTGTTTCTTCTTTCGTAATGTTCATAAGGGTAAGTTTTGCATTAAAATGGGTGCAAAGGTAATGAAATAATTAACCGGGAATTCTATCCTGTCAGAGATCAGAATAAGAGATTGAATATCAAACAATTAGTCAGTCTTTCACATGGATGGTAAGTAGAATATTCCGGCCAGATGCATTAATGCCGGATGAAAATACACGGTATTGTGTATCCAGCATATTGTCGATACCCAGCTGGATACCCAGATGATTATTGATGTCAAAGTTAGCCCTGATATTCAGGGTAACCCAGGCAGGCGTTCCTTTCGGGGTGGCATATTGTTCATTATCTTCACTACCCAGGTAATAATCACTCATCAGTTTCCAGCCATTGTATAGTATGAAGAAATCAATACCGCAGGCCTTTTTCTGGTATCCGGCACCCAGTTTGCCCGACAAGGGAGGAATGTTGTTAATTGGAGTTTCGTGACCGTTATTGACAATCCTGCCATAGGTGTAATTGATACTTGCCTGGAAGTTAAAGCCTTTGACCGGGCGGCTGGAAAAAGTGCTGCTGAAGCCGGTTACGTATGCGTTGCTTTTATTCTGACTGGCCAGGACCTTGCACAGGCTGCCGTCATATAAAATAGAGTCATAACCCATGAAGGAAAAAGGGGCGATGATGATAATATCGCGCAGCAGGGTCCCATACCAGAAGAATTCACACTTTGTGCTATTCCCAAGCATTTTGGTGACACCAATATCGGTATTCAGTGTTTTTTCAGGTTTCAGATTTTCATTGGGGACGATAATGCTGTTTTGTGGTCTTTCAAATATCTTTCCGAAATCATCGATATTGGGAACACGAAAGCCGGTCGACAGGTTCAGACTGAGTTTCCAGGAAACTGCCGGGAAATACACCAGGCCTGCTGAACCTGAGTAAGTTATGTTGTCCTGGGTAACTTTATGAAAAGGAAGAGAGAAAATCACCGTGTCTTTAAAAGAAGAAAACAGATGGGTAGATCCAATCCTTGCCCCCTGGTTAAACAGCCACTTTGGGCTCAGTTGCCAGGAATGGGTAACATAGAGATCAATACTGTTCATACGGTTTTTACCGTCGGGATACCGCGAATCAACCGGGCTTATATCGTTGGTTACTATGTTCTGGTTATTTGCCCTGGATTTCAGCTCGTTCAGCTGCATTTCGGCGCCGAATCTCAGGTCGTTCCTTCCCCAGGTCTTTTGAAGATCGAGGTTGGCGCCATAAACATTCACATACTCTGTCCGGTGGGTAAGAAGGTCCTGCTTAAACTTGCGGGTATGCCTGCTTTCTTCCAGGTACTGGCCGGAAACACTGAAATAGATCCTGTTTAATCCCAGTCTGTTCTGCAGGGTAAGATCGTATGCTCCCAGCAGCCTGATCTGAGGGCCATAGTACCATTGGGCATATTTCAATCCCTTGCCGGATGGGTCTGTCAGCCGGTCGTAACGGGGGATGTCTGTAGACTTGGAATATTGCAGGTTTATTTTGTGAAGAATATCCCTTTGTTGTTGAAAAAGAAGCTTTTGTATCAGGTCAACCTGGTGATAACCCGAGGATTTCTGGAGAAAACGGTCGGAATTAATCAATAAGGTATCTGTATTGTTAATCCGTCCGACATTAAAGGGTCTTTCACCGAAGTTTTCTTTGAAGAACGGGTTTTTGTTTTTCCCCATCCTTAAGTCCTGAAACTCATTCCAGGTAAAAGAGGATAATGACCCGAACCTGCGGGTTCCCAGGTTGAAATCTGCATGAGCCGTCTTTCCCTGGTTGGCTGAAGCATAACGAAGAAAAGCATTGAAATCTTCGCACCATTTTTTATCCTCTGTTGAAAGCCTTGGATCTTTGGTCATCAGGTGGATGGTACCTCCCAGGGCATCACTGCCATAAAGGGTGGAAGAAGGTCCGAACAGCACTTCAACTTTTTCAAGTATTGCCGGATCAACCGTGATAATGTTCTGAAGATGACCACTCCGGTAAATCAGGTTATTCATCCTTATCCCATCAACTACCAATAAGATCTTGTTGGCCTCGAAACCCCTCAGGTTAGGGCTGCCCCCTCCCTGCTGGCTTTTCTGGACTAAAATCCCGCCCACAGAGGTTAACAGGTCAGCCGTTGTTGCTGGCGCCAACTGTTGGATCATTCCGGCAGGAATGGTCATTATCTGCTGGTTGACCCGTTTCAGGGGTTCTTCCACCTTATTCGCTGAAATAACGACCTCATCCATCATCACATAATGGGAGGGATCTTGTCCCTTTTCCTGCGATTGTTGGCAATAACAGGGGAAAAGCATCGCATATTGAAGAAACAGGACGATGGCGATAAACGGTACCTTCATGATCAGTGTTTTGCTCAGTGGGGTTCAAACAACTTAGTCTAAGCAAATATAATCAGCAACCGGAAATAAATTACATAACGGATCAAATTAATTTTCTACCGGATGATAGAAATCCTTTTTGTTATGGCTGCCATACCCGGAGCAGAGATAGCAAGGCTGTAAATTCCCGGTTTTAAAGCCGACAGATCAAGCGTATTAACAGGCACCGACTGTAGGACGATCCTGCCGGAAATGTCCGTTAAAGTGAGTTTGTAATCTTCAGTACCCGGCAGTTCTATATGTAAGGATAGTATACCTGAAACAGGGTTTGGCCATAGGTTGATTTGAGGCTGGTCATTATGATCAGCCGGTATCCCGGTAACATAATCTATGGGATAGCGAAAAGCCTGGGCCAGTATCCCCCCGGCCGAATAGGTCCATACCTGGTTCTGGTTTGAATCGATTTCATAGATAAGCCCTGACATCCCGATACATACCAGCATATTACCATTGGGCAATTGCTGTGAATTGCCGTTGTCGGGTGTCGGATTACCGCTGTAGGTATGTCTCCAGTTATAAGTGGTTGGTGCATAGGACGATCCCGGTGTCAGCAGGTAATTGAACCCATTGTAAGGGGGAGAAATAATATCAACGCAGCTTTTATTTCCGGTTCCGCCTTTATTGTTGAAGGCGGCAATGTAATCAGGAAAATTGGGGTTGTCGGAGGCGATCCAATGTGCGTCATGTACCACGTTGAAAATAGTAGAACCGATTGCACCATAGGCGGAAGGGTTTCCCCAGCGGTAAAGGAAATCACCTCCTTTTCCCGAGTTGCCTCCGGTATGGCCGGCCGCTTCGGCCGTAGTGGTACTGTGGTCGATAACGTATATCTCATTGAGAGCGTGCGAACTGAATACGATCTGGTCCAGGTCGGCATTGTAGTCTATACCATTGACGTGCATCCAGTCTTTGGTGGTGTTATAGTTGAGATTGAGCAGCTCAGGGTGATCGGCCGGTATCCCGAAATTAGGTTTGGTGGCATCATGATTCTGAACGAGGTGATCCCAGGCATGCCATTCCCAAACAACGGTTCCTCCGTTGGTACCCGAAGGCTGTATCTCAACGATCTTATCCGGCCACATCACCAGGCTCTGGGCACAACCGGCTGCCACTACCTCTGCTGCAGTCTTAAGCTCATAGGAAATGAGGAGCACGTTCCCGTTTGGCATCGGATGAATGTCATGATGAGAACAATAGGTAGTGGTCGAATAAATGTAATCCCATAATACGGTCCCGTTCCAGTTCACCTTCTGGACCTCTCCACTGATAGGCCCTCCATTGAAAGAATTGCCGCTTTTGGCTACCGTCCTCAGCAAATTGCCACCAGGCAGCAGGTATGTGGAATAACAGGTTCTGGCAGAAGAAGGGAAAGTCCAGGTATGGTAAATACTCCCGTTCATGTCTATCAGGTAGGCTTTCACTCCGTTCTGTGGAAAATAGAGGGTATAGCCATTGTATGTCTGGGCTGATATTGAACTGGTCAATACAAATAGTAAAAGACCTGTAAGCCAGATGCGTAAGGTCTTCAATGCTACTTCAGTCATATAAAAAATGTAGGTAATAGATTGAATTTCAATCTTCTGGTAAGATTTGTGCGGATGAAGGGACTCGATACATCACTGCAATCTACTGATTGCCTGTGTTTTGCATTTTGTCCACCTTGTCCACCTTTTCGTAAATTTTGCCTCATCGGAAATTAGCTTCTATCCGTTCTGCGGGTTAATAATTATGTTATCTATCGTTTTCTCAGTAAATCAATAATCTCATCTTTCAGCCTGATCTTCTCTTTGAGATGTTCAATCTCACTTACCAATTCTTTATAGGTCATTTCTCCATCCTGGGATTGAGGTTCCTTGCTTTTTTGCCTCCCTTTTGCAGGTGTGTCTGAACCAATCCACTGATTCCCTGTCCCATTCATTAGCCAGTTCAGATTAAGCTCCGGATAGGCTCCTAATATCTTCTCCAGAACGTCTGTTTTTGTCACATGACGACCTGAAATAATGTTGTTGACTGTCTGCTTGGATAACCCGGTCTGCTTCGCAAATTCACTCTGTGAAATGCGAAGATCATGGATCAGGATCTCAAGTTGTTTACCGACAGCCATTTAATGAAATGTTGAAAAAAAATTTAATTAATTCGTCAAGTTTGTTTGTCTATAGTTAACTTTGTTGTACCGATATTCAAAGGTATGGAAAAAAAACGACATACAATTACATTATGAACGACATTTTTTTGGAAAAAAATTTCCCCAAGCATCCGAACAACATCCAGAAGTGGATGGAAATGAATCTCTCCAAGGCTGATTATGACCGTCTGATGAAAGAGATCCCCGGCAAAATCCATGTGACCACCCGGACTTGGACCAGCTATAGAAAAGGACGATCCGAGATCGGTCTAACCACCCTTAGCGCAGTATATGCGATACTTAAACCTTATGGTTGTCAGGATCTACAGTCTCTCATTATTCCTAAACCAGTAAAATAGCAGGTTATGTGTTACTTAGAGATCGTCACTGAAAATCGTGAGCATCCACTGTTTGCCATACATAACCTGAATGAACGTCAGGTCATAGTATTGCAAACCGCTCTCGAAAATCTTCTGAATGAGGTTAAATACCGTCCAAACTCTGACAAATCACTATTCCTTTCTGATATAGAACGCATTCACTCAGAACTTAAAAAACTCTAAAGATGCAAGCAGCCATGTTCAACGTAAATTCTATAATCCACGGTGCCGATGGTACCGTGGATGTTGAACTGGTCTTTGACATCGGACGGGGTCTTGTCACTGATCAACGACGGTTTATCGATTTTGAGGACGCCATATATTATATAGACTCCAGCAAAAAAAATTATATCCTTTTTGGTCTGGAAAACTATATTTATCCCTGCAAAAAAATATCTCAATCGACAAACCTTGCTTTCTACAAAAGAATTTCAAGGTTGGAAAGCTTCGATAAAATCGAACGTTTCCTTTGGTGGGCCCAGAAGGAAAGCCTTCAAAAGATTTGTTCCATGGTCAAACGATTGGAAGCTGATCTGAAGGTTATCGAGTTGGTTAAAAATCACGAGTACTATTTTTATCTGAATTCGATCAGGGACTCTATCATTGGATTTTGCAATGAGGAAATTTTAAGTGAAACACTAATTCACAGACCCTCAATGCTTTGACAAATGAGTCCATATTCTCGTCCGGGGATTCCGATGATCAAAGCCGTTGTGATGTATTACTATGGATTTACTCCGGAACTTTTCCACTCAAAGTCAAAGAAAGGGATGTTGGCTGAAGCGCGGTTCGTTGCCTGGTACTTTGAAAAAAGATCAGGACGAAGTTTAACATCCCTGGCCAAAGAGTACTCAAGAAGCCATGCTTCAGTAATCTATGGCATCCGGACGGTGGATAACTGGCTTTTATTCAACAGAGGCTTTGCCGAGCGACTTAAAAAGGTGGAATCATTAATCTATTATCCACTACCATAACACTTTGTCCATGATATCTCAAGACACCATAGATACGATTGTCACAACTGCCAGAATAGAAGAAGTAATTTCCCAGTTCGTCAGTCTGAAAAAACGGGGTGTAAATTACCTTGGAGTCTGCCCGTTTCACAACGAGAAAACTCCTTCCTTTACGGTCTCTCCGTCCAAAGGATTATATAAGTGTTTTGGTTGTGGAAAAGCTGGTAATGTGGTCAGCTTCATGATGGAACTCGAAAGTCTCACCTACCCTGAGGCCTTAAGATTTCTTGCATCACTGAATAGTATTAAGATAATTGACGACAAACCGGAAGCAAAAAGCCTGGCCGACGAACTACGGGAGATTAACCTGAAAGCGTTGAATTTCTTTTCTTTAGCCTTGGCTGGTGAAAATTCGATAGGATCAGACTACTTCTCAGGACGTGGAATTTCCACCGAAATAGTCAAAGCTTTTAGACTTGGCCAGACCGGTTCATCCGGGAATTCCCTGTCTCGTTATCTCAAAGAAAACAAACTAAGTCCGGGACTCTGTCAAAAAGCCGGGCTGTTGTCTCAAAACGACCATTCAGAATATTACGATTACTTCCGTCAAAGGGTCATATTCCCTTTCCTTGACCTGAGTGGCCGTGTCATTGGCTTTTCCGGAAGATCTGTCAAAGAAGATGACCGCTCACCAAAATACCTGAACTCTCCTGAAACGCCTTTATTCCACAAAGGAAAAACCCTTTTCGGACTTTATCAGGCCAAAAGTTCTATTATCCGTGAAGAAGAATGCCTGGTGGTTGAAGGCCCCATCGATGTGTTATCTTTTCATCAGGCCGGGATCACCAACACTGTCTGTACATCAGGTACAGCGTTGACCTCTGATCAGCTCAAACTGATCAGCCGGTTTACCAACAATGTAACATTGGTATTTGATGGTGATTCGGCAGGCCAGAAAGCAGCTGAAAGGGCTATAGAAATTATCCTGAAAGAAGGCCTTAACCTTTGGATCATCACCCTGCCTCCGGGGGAAGATCCCGATAGCTTTGCCAGGAAAAATTCCGGTGAAGATCTCAGAAATTACCTTGAAAACAACCGCCGGGACTTTGTAGACTTCAAACTACAATCAAAAGATTTTCATGACCTTAACGATAGTCAATTAAAGTCCGGGATCATTCATGAGTTGCTCACCTACCTTTCTTTTATTCAGGATGAGGTAAGCCGGGATGTTTATATCCAGGCTATCGCCGACCGCCTGAAGATATCCCGGAAACCTTTGGAGCAAGGTCTGAAGAAGAAGCCTGCAAAACCAAAGGATGTTAATAAATGGGAAGGCTTTTTTGCTTTTGATTCAGCAAAGGAAGCCATTGGGCTAAAAGATGAGACTCTGATCTATGGGAGCAATAATACTGTAATTGAACGGCATCTTGAAAATATTGAAAATGTAGTTGGTCTTCCTTATGACAAACTCAACCCGGAGCAGCTTTCTGGTCTATCATCCTTGTCGCGGAATGTCAGGTTTATGGATGCTTTCCAATGGGACTTCATGAAGGATGAGTCAAATCCATTGATCAGCCTTGCCCGTCAACTGGTGGAAAACCAGTTCAATGTATTGGTCAATGCTGATTCACAGCTGGGTTTTACCACCCAGGCGGTGAGCTTCGTCGATTATTTTGTGAGTGCATTGATCTCTAAACTCAATGAAGAAGGCCTGTTCAATGATGATAAATCCAGGAAGATAACGGTTGAAAAATCAGCCGAGCTGATATCCAAGCTTGATAATACTTCGATTACACTTAAGATTCCCTGGGCAGCCAAGAAGTTTGGAATGACTACAGCCAACTTCAATAAAATCATTAAGCCATTTCTGGACAAACGCAAGAACCGTTCAGCACTACAACATGAGGATATCATTATTGACGATACCCGTTATGTGTTTGATATTGAAAACCTTCCTGATTACGTGGAAAAGAAGTTCTTTTATAAGTACGGTTTCTTTGCCGCCCAGAACCGGAACCATCAAAAGATATTTTACGTTTTCCGGACACAGGATAATACACTGGTCAAGGTAGGTAACTTTTTCATGGAACCCTTGTTCCAGGTATTTGACCTTGATCCACTCAAAAACAAACGGGTTGTCAAACTAAACCACGCGGAGCTTGGACGATCCGAGTATGTTGAGATGCCTTCGTCCGGTATGATGGACTTCTCAAGTTTCAAAAAATTCCTGTGGAACCAGGGCGGATATGTTTTCTCCAAAGGAAAAAACTACCATCACGAAGTGATCCTGGAAAGCATTGCCTTACAGTTTCCAAAATGTTTCGAGTTCAATGTTTTTGGCTGGCAATCAGAAGGTTTTTTCGCTTTTTCAAATGGCATCTATGCAGAGAAAACCTTCATGCCAGTGGATGAGCTAGGGCTGGTGGCTTGGAAAGAGAACACCTACTATTCGCCCGCTTTTTCAAAGATTTTCAAAGACCAGCGTCAGGACAACGATAAATATGCCAATGACCGTTACCTGGTCTTTAAAGAGGATACAAATACCAGCTGGGAAATCTGGTGCAAGAGCCTGATTGATGTATACAAGTATAATAATAACGGCCATTGGGCTATTATTTTCACCATGCTTGCGGCCTATCGAAGCGTAATCTTTCCGATAGACCGCTTCTTTACCAGTTTGTTTTTCATTGGTCCCACCGATTCAGGGAAATCCCGTATTGCTGAGAGTATCCGGGCACCCTTCATGTATGGAGCACCATTGTTTAACCTGAACTCCGGAACTGATGCAGCTTTCTTTACAGTTATGGAGCGTTACCGGGATGTACCGGTGATTTTTGAGGAATATAATGACTACCAGATTTCTGATGTAAAATTCCAGGGACTCAAAGCTGCTGTTTATGATAACGAAGGGAAAACCAAACGGAAAGATGCGAGTACCAAAGAACTTGACATATCCCAGGTCAACTGCGCACCGCTCCTTCTGGGACAGGAAGCGCCGGAGCGTGATGATGGGTCACTCTCCAACCGTTGTGTATTGTGCCATGTTCCAAAGAAAGATGACTGGTCTGAAGAGGAGATTGCTGCTTACCAGGATCTGAAGGACAGGGAGAAAAAAGGATTGACCAACATTGCTATTCAAATTT
Source organism: Bacteroidota bacterium (assembly GCA_026391855.1). Classification (GTDB taxonomy): domain Bacteria; phylum Bacteroidota; class Bacteroidia; order Bacteroidales; family CAIXZF01; genus JAKLIX01. The sequence goes on from JAPLDE010000176.1 coordinate 50,418, forward strand.
TTGACAGGCGGTCAATAGTTCAACAGAACTTTGCCAAGATCCAAAGGCAGGTTCACAAACAAATGAAAGAGGATCTTAATAGTGAAGGCAGCTTTTACCAGACACGTATCCTTAATACCATTTCTTTGTTTCTGACGATAGTAAAACTATTTGAGGAACATGCCCCGGAATTACCAATGCCGTTTTCGTACAATGAGTTTTACCTGTTGGCCCGCCAGAAAATCATTTCTCAGAGTGAAGCCATCAGCCAGTCCAATAAACTGTCCATCTTTTTTGATACCATCGCATTGTTATTGAACCGGGAACATGGTATCATTCAGGGCCGAGAGTTCAAAATTGAAGAAGATAAAATTCTTACTGTCCAGAAATCCAAGAACGAAAGCAAGATCATTTCATTTGATAAGCCTACCAAAATCCTTTACCTCCGGTTAAATATTCTTCACCAAATGTATAAGGATATGCATAAGGCTGAGGCACTTAAGCCAAATGCACTGTTGATGTACCTCAGGGATCATCCAGCTTATCTGGGACCGGTAAAGTCAACCCGCTTTGAATGGAAAGAACAAACCCAGGTCGATACTATGGGATTTGTTGAGCGGAAACTGTTTAACGCTTCAACAAACACAAGTGCCCTGGCACTGGACTATGCCAAGATTGGCATTGATCTGGAAAAATTCAAAGAGGAAACCGGGGTTGCAGCTCCAGCAGATTCCGGGATTCCGGATTCAAAAGCTGAGCAGCTGTCTATGAATATGGATGAAGAACCTTTGCCATTTTAAAGACCAGGAAACTGGAAAATTAAAATCCGGATTTCCTGACCCCCAAAATTGTTCCACAGGTTCACAAGTTCCAACAATTAACAGACTATTTTCTATTATTGTACTTTATTCTATTGATACTCTTGTTATTATCTGGTTTTTTAGCTGAATTATTCTTTGTTGGAACCATGGATTTGTGTTGGAACTTGTTGGAACCATGAAAATCTCTCTGTTGGAACCGTTGGAACCACAAAAATCCAGTTCCAACTTGGCAGTTTAAGCTCCAACGTTTCGATTCAAAATATTCAGCTTCATTATGTTATCTACTATCCAGGTACCTTTTGTTGGAACCTGTGGAACCGTTGGAACCAAAACAGGCACCCTCCAAAAATAAAATGAAATTTTTCAGGGGATGTAAATAACCACCCCCCGGATGTAAAGAACTATATTATGCAAATGCATTGGTATCAGCGACTTTTGTATAGAAAACCGATCAATACCGTTCATGCCTTCACCCATCAC
>JAPLDE010000052.1 GCA_026391855.1 Bacteroidota bacterium
TCATTGATGGCAGACGTTGGCTGGTGAAAATAATCCAGGGAATAGATCTTGTTGTCGGCAACAGAGAAACTCAGGCTGCCTTCACCTTGCAATTCGAAAAAATTATGGGTGTAATCAAAATTCAGCGTTGTGGTTGAACCGTAAAAGTAATCCTCGGCATGACCGGTATGGTGGAAAGTACCCGAAAGAAGCCTCACCGAATAGTTGACAAAGTCTCCCTGCACCACAGGTGCATATACTTCAAAGGTCAGGGATACCGAAAGATCATAGCTTTGATATTGGGTAAAATTCGATCCGTCGACGAATTTCTCTCCGCTTCCCGAAGCACTGAGGGTAATTGTATCTTTGCAGTTCTCCGGCGTTGGTTTTATCAATACCTGCAGGGCTGCGACATTGTTCGTTTCGTCCGATTCACTCACCTGGTTATTGGCATCCGCGACAAACAGAATAAAATGGGTACCTGGGGATGTATTTACAGGAACCGTTAATACTTCTGACTGGGGGTAAGTTTCTTCCGCATCAAGGGCCGGTATGTTTTCCGAGCCCAGTAATACCGCCGTGGCGCTGTTATACGCAGAAGTAGGAGACAGGTAATATCCAAGAATACTGGCAGAGGGGGCTGCTGAACCCTGATTTTTGATCACACAGGATACATTGGTCGTTGCGCCCTGGACAATATTGGTAACGCTGATATTTGTATTTTGAACGATGAGGTCGGGCAGGTTTATTTGAAAAGAAATAGTCGGTCCCGGAGCGCCAATATTGGTGATATTTATTCCTCCCAAATTTCCATTGCTGAAGAAACAATTAGGATTGGTTGAATTATCGAAAGATGTTCTCCCAGAAGCAGCACCAAACGTAGCCTGGTCAATTTCACCATCAGCTGTAGTGGTTCCGTTTTCTCTGTAAATATATATTTCATCCGGTGGGCCGTTAAAATCGCCATTACCGGCAGCCGTGTTAATTCTTGTGATTATTAACCCTGAAGCTGGTATTGAATTTTCAAATACCCCTTCCTTTTTCCTGTATTCCAATATGAAAAATTCCGAAGAGGAGTATGGAGAAATAATTTTGTAACAATTATTTGAACCTGAAGTTACCGGGTTTAATGTGTATGTCCCTGAGCTTGTTATCAATGGTATTGATGAAATCCAGCCTCCATACTTATTTTTCATAAAAGCCCCCATTGATTGTGGCGGATTGGTGTTTTGTGCCATAATATCCCAAGGTCCGACCGGAACAATAGAAGTAGTATTATTCGGATTTCTGTATAAATCAGGTGCACCCAACGTATGATTCATTTCGTGACAAAGTACGCCGACACCATGACTGTTATCAAGCAAATGTTCTTCGATCTGTATGTTATAATCGTATACCTGCTTATTGTTGATCATTATTGCCGGTGTAACCAATAACTGGGTTTTATGAGGCCAGAGGAGGGTGTTCCAGGCTGTAGTCGCCCCTTTTATAATAAAACAAACATTATCAACCTTGTTGTCATTGTTAAAATCGAGGTTCAAACCGGCAGGAATTTGGTTGATAATTGAGTTAAGACCGTTGGATAAGCAAGTTTGTTCACGGGTCCATCTCTCCGTATCATTATGATACCCATCAGGGTTAACAACATCCTGAAAGGGTGAATAGTAGCTTCTGGGATGTGAGTCCTGAAAGGAAACGATGAATAATGAATTCCCGATATTCTGTGGAGCCGGATAAAAGGTAGTTGAAGTGGTTAACGTATTATAAGAACATTCCTTAAAGTAATTGCGCATTGAATTGGCTCCTGCTGCGGTATCATTGAACATTGAATTTATGTACTGGAAGTCGGCGCTGAATTCAGCCTGGTCGCTAAATCTGATAAAAACAACAATATTATTGATTACGCCTGTCGAAATCAATGACAGGTCCTGGTTCTTTTCCGTAAAATCATAGGCCTTATTGTTTTTACGTATTTTCTGATATTCGCCGTCACTGATGGAGACGCCTTTCTGCAGATCCGTTTCATTTGGATTTACAACACCGGCGATATAACCGGATGCAGTCAGTTTGCCATCCGTCAGAACAGCATATTCATAATAACCGGTAGCTTCATTCATGATGATTGTAAAATTATCGCTATCAAAAACACGGATATAAAACTCATCCCCTGTCTCGAATGCCTGTATTTCAATTCCGTTGGGTTGAGTCAGGATCACGGGTACATTGGTCATGATCGCGCTGTATGATCTTAGACATAACAATGTCAACAAAGCTGAGAAAATGAATTTGTTTATCATACAAAATAAGTTTATAGATCTTCGGTTTCCGCTTACAATATGGAAAAATCCTATACAATAAGCAAATATAACCCAAAACCATATTACCTGAATGACTCACTAATTTTCAGGTGCCACCCCCCGACTTATTTTACAAAGGATTTTTATTATATATAAATGAGGACACTTCATTTGTCAATAATTCATATGTTAATGGTAACCCGTAAGGAGAAATTCTTGCCCAACGAAGAGGCAAAGATGGTTTTAGCCATGGTTCTGTTTTCCTTCCCGACGGATACTCCTCTTGCTTTATAGAGATAACCCTGAAAGATATAAACCCCATCAGTCACCGGGGAGAAGCCATACGGAAGCTGGTTGCGTTTCTTGGAGAAAGCCTCAGATGAACTTTTATCTCTTCACCACAAACTTAACCTTACCCAGGGTTTCACTTTGCTTTTTCAACAGTCCGAAATACATTCCATCCGGTAAAAGGGCTACATCGTAATTGATTAAACCCTGAAACGGGCCAAGGTTCAGCTGATCTATCTTTCTTCCAAGGTTATCATAAATAATGAGTTGCATGGGCTCGCAATTGTTCAGAATATCCAGTTCAAACCTGATGGAATGAGAAGCCGGGTTTGGCGAAGCTTTGACGGATATTCCGCTTTTTACCATAATATCAGCCTGACCGTTAGGGATAAAATCACAGGGAGATCCTACCCACCTTCCTAACCGGAAATTGGGAATATGAGGCAGTGAGCCATACATATTATTGCCCGGAAGAACAAATTTGCGTTGAATAAACCGACAAGAATCTCCCAAAGAATCAGGATTTTCGATCACATGTAAATATTTACTGTGACCTGCCCCTACGTAAATTTTATTGTCAGGACCAAGTTTATGAAATCCAAACACGGTGGGATTCCCGTTAGGATCAAAACCATCATATTGAGCAACAATACGCTTGCTATCATAAATATTGAAATTTGTCAAATCAAATTGGTAACATAGCAGTGGACTATTTATGTATAAAAATCTAGAATTAGGTGAAAAGCTGAGTCCAAATACAATACCTCCTGCAACCATATCAAAAGAGCTTATCAATGCTAATACTGCAGTACACCTGTCAAAGGAAAAAATATTAACCTTAAAGTTCATTCCTCCATTGGTTAGATAAAAATGGGCAAATGTTGAACCATCCGGCGAAAAACATGTCAATCCGCAACTATTGATCGGATCATTTCCCAGAACCTGGTCATCAAAATCCATCAGTCCTTCCTGGTTTAAAAGGAAACGGTGGAACTGAAGTTTGTTTAATCCCGGCAAAAGAATCCACCAGTCCCTTCCGTTACCATGGCGTACTGCATTGATCCCATCCAGAGAAAGAGTATCGTTGATCACCATTTGGTTTTTTACGATCACTTTTCCCAGGCCGTTGTTTTCATTCATGTCGACTGTACTTAAATACAATCCGGTTCCAACCGGACCTATCCCCGTAACACCACCTACCCAATCAGCCTTCAGGTTAAGGACAAGGTAAAGATGGGTATGTTTGTGGTAAGGCACCTTCAATATTAAACTGGTTGTAATAATCATAATAACTGGAGTTATTGATAGAATCTCCGTTTTCCATGATATTTCCCAGCTTATTAACGATTTGCCGCCCGTTGGTAAAGAAAAGAAGATTCCCTATCGAATCAGCTATAGAGGCGTTATTTTGCCACAAACGGATATTATGCTGGAACGGATGAGTTTCAAAGAAACCACTGTTAAAATCAATTGTATAGTCCACATTGGCCGGAGCATCATAATTACTTCCAAATACCCAGACGTAATCTCTTTTGGCGTCGGGGTTATTTTGCCCCGGCGCTAAAAGAGAAGATACAAGGAGAACAAAAAATATCCTCTTCATTGTGTAATTATTTGACAACCGTTAACTTACCCACATTATTAATTCCCGCGGAAGTAATAACCTTTAACAAATATACTCCATTCTCGAGCTTATTTGTTGAAATTCTGATTGATTTAGTTTCCAGACTTACGTTTTCTCTTGATTTTACTTTACCTAATGCATCCATGATCACGAGCTCCGCCACTTCGTTTTCCTCAGTATCCCAACTAAGGGTGAAAAAATCGGATGAAGGATTCGGAAAAAGGAAGAATCTGATTTTATTTGTTGTATCAATCAATGGTTTGGTATTAACCGTTTTTATAACAGATGACTGAGAACAGATTTCATGATCGTTAAAGATTGTATCAGAAACAGACCTATACAAACTCCTTGCCATGAAAACGCCAATGCCGCCAGCAAGATAGCATTGAGAGGCAATGTTAAGCAGAACAGTTTGTTGAGCGGGAGTATAGAATAAATCATTGTTAATTATGTGATTAAAATAGATGTCGTTAACAATTTTCTCATTCAACTCATAAATACTTGTATCCGGTAAGTTGTCATTATCCGATATTAGGTAATTTAAGTAATTGTTTCTAACTAATTGGTTTTCATTTAACATAGAAGTGAGTGTATCTATCCAGTTATTAAGCATAACAAGAGATTGGTTCCTGGTTTCGATTAATATAACGCTGTCTGCAAAAGATGGACCAGCGGTGAGTAAATCATCAATATTAGAAATACTGCTTGTCCCTTTCGGTCAAGTTGATTTAACAATTTCATTAAAGGGTATGGGAGAAGTGTCTACAGCCTGCTGCATTAGCCGATAAAACAATTTCCCCCTGTATGTTGACATTTTACGATTGAACCTAAAAGCAAAC
>JAPLDE010000142.1 GCA_026391855.1 Bacteroidota bacterium
AAGAAGGCAGATAACAAAGATATCATTAATGAAAGGCTTAGGCAATTAGATCAATTGCTTGAAAAAAACCTCCTGAGCAGTTAATAACATCTGATACGTTCTTTGATATAAAAACATTTAAGATTACCCGCAATTTCAATCCATGTTGGTAAACTCAACACTTTACCATTAGGGCGTACGCTCACGATTCGTAGGACAGGCCTCAACCTTCGGGTTTCCTGCAAAGGAACGGTGGAAGTCGCAAAAATCAGGCAGCCCTAGTCATGACTTATGGGGATTACACAACTCCCAATTGAATATTGCGGGTTTCTTCCTTTTTATGGTGGTATTAAAGAAAACCACCATGAATATATTAGTGATTATCATTGTTGCCCTGATCTGCCTGTTTGTTGGGGGATTAGCTACAACAACTGTACTTAGAAAGCAGATTCTCAGAAAGAGTGACACCCTTTTAAAGGAAGCAGAAGAGAAAGCCGAGATCCTGAAAAAGGAAAGGATACTCCAGGCTAAAGAAAAGTTTTTGCAACTCAAAGCCGAACATGACCGTGATCTTAATGAAAAGAACATTCAGGCTCAGAAAAATGAGGTTCGCTATCAACAAAGAGAGCAAGCCTTTTCTAAAAGAGTAGAAGAGGTTACCAAAAAAGACAAGGAACTGGAAATCCTGAAGAAGAGTCTGAGTACTCAACTGGAGCTTGTCACCAAAAGGCAAAATGAACTCGACAAAGCCAACCTTCAGGCCATAGAGAAATTAGAGGCCCTTGCCAATATGTCTGCTGCCGATGCCAGGGCGCAGCTATTGGAATCCCTTAAAGAAGAAGCCAAATCGGAGGCCATGGTCTACATCAAGGATATCGTTGATGAAGCCAAGACCACTGCCAATATGGAGGCAAGGAAAATTGTCATCGAAACCATCCAGCGTACCGCTACCGAACATGCCGTCGAAAACTCAGTATCGGTCTTTAACATTGAAAACGACGAGATCAAAGGTCGTATCATTGGCCGTGAGGGCAGAAATATCCGCACGTTAGAAGCATTGACCGGCGTTGAGATCATCATCGACGACTCCCCTGATGCCATTATTCTATCGGGTTTTGACCCTGTAAGAAGAGAGATCGCCCGTCTATCTTTGCACAAGCTGGTTACCGATGGCCGTATCCACCCCGCCCGTATCGAGGAAGTGGTAGCCAAAACCAAGAAACAGATCGAACAGGAGATCATCGAAGTGGGTAAACGCACCTGCATCGATCTTGGGATCCATGGTATGCACCATGAACTGATGCGTCTGGTCGGAAAAATGAAATACCGTTCATCCTATGGACAAAACCTGTTGCAGCACTCAAAAGAGGTGGCCAACCTTTGCGCCACTATGGCTGCTGAACTGGGGCTCAATCCCAAGATCGCCAAACGGGCCGGGCTATTGCACGATATTGGAAAAGTTCCGGATACAGAACCTGAACTGCCCCATGCCGTGTTAGGAATGAAAACAGCCGAAAAATTCAAAGAAAAACCGGAAGTTTTCAATGCCATCGGAGCCCACCATGATGAGGTGGAAATGGAAACCCTCATTGCACCTATCGTGCAGATATGTGATGCCATCTCAGGTGCCCGTCCCGGTGCCAGAAGAGAAGTGGTGGAAGCCTATATCAAACGGCTGGAAAAGCTGGAAGAACTGGCCCTTTCCTACCCGGGTGTTGTTAAGACCTATGCCATCCAGGCAGGCAGGGAACTCCGCGTCATCGTAGGAGCCGACAAGATCAGCGATATGGAAGCCACCCAGATCTCAATGGATCTGTCAAGAAAGATCCAGGATGAAATGACCTATCCGGGGCAAATTAAAATTACCGTAATCAGGGAAACCAGAGCGGTGGCCTTTGCAAAATAATTTGACGGAAAAACCCTGCCGGGGTTTAAAACTCCGACAGGGTTAATCTCTTCATTCAGGGTTAATCGCCTCTTAATAAGGAATATAGCTTCCGTTTACATCGCCATTACAGAGAATCTTGATGTCTTTTTGATAAATCGTATCCGCTTCTACCGTAATTGGCTGGGGAATACTCAGCCAGTCAATCCTTCCCGGCGGAGGGACACAGGGAGGAAGAAAATTCCAGATCATTCCACCCCATCTTCTCACAATGGCCAGTTCATCGGCAGAAGCCGGAATTCCTCCGGAACCGTTGACATCAGCTACATAATACTTTAAGCCCGAGGGAATTTGGAATAACCCGACAAAGTTGCACAGGATCAAGTAACTATCTATCGCATTTCCTCCACCCCATTTTTTATTGCAGCTGGTCTTTAATGTATAACTACCAAGTGCAATATTCTCAAATAAATAGCTGCCATCACTATGTATAGTGTCCTGAGATACAAGTACTTGACCCTGATAAAGATAAACTATGGCACTGTCATGAATCAGGGTCTGCTGGTTGTTATCATAGATCAGGCGACCGGAAATTGAACTGGTTTGGGCAACACAAAAATAGCACATTCCCAGGAGAAGTGCTGTTAAAAAAATCATGGATTTCATAGGCTAATTTTAAACCCTGTCGGGGTTTAAAACCCCGACAGGGTTAACTGCACACTAATTAGGGATATAGCTTCCGTTTACATCACCGGTACAAAGAATTTTAATATTCTGGTTGTAGTTCATTCCGTCTTCCACGGTAACAGGGATTGATTGGCTGATCCAATCAGGGTTACCGGGTGGAGGAACATTGGGGGGCATAAAATTGGGGATCATCCTGGCAAACCTCCGGGCAACGGCCAGGGCATCGGCAGATCCCGGAATTCCACCGGAGCCGTTCACGTCGGCAACGGTCAGTTTTAAACCTGTTAAGTACTGCATTCCAACAAAATGCAATTGCATAAGCAAGGCATCCAGGGCGTTGCCTCCCCACCATTTTTTCGAGCAGGAAGCCTTCAGTGAATAAGAACCGGCAGCAACATTTTCAAAAAGGTAACTTCCGTTACTGTGAATTGTGACACTGTACGCAAGGGTTGTTCCCTGGTAGAGTGAAACTGTGGCACTGTCGCGGATCAGTGTCAATTGCGGATTATCATAGTTTAATGTGCCCGACACAGTGATATTCTGGGCAAACGATAAACCATACAATCCAATAATAGCAACAATAGTCAGGACAAGCTTTTTCATTGATTTGATTAGTTTAAAATGATGGTTTCCCCCTGTCAGGAGTATCAGTAACCTATTCCACCGGCCAGACAATTACCGTCAACCATTTGTTGGTGTCTTTTTCCGACATCGGGTCTGTCATGTAGACCTCCATTGGTTTTCCGGTAATTCTAAGATTATTCTTTTTGATATAATTCTCAGCCACTTCATGTCCCCAGTAGGTAAAATCATATTTTCCATAATAATTAACCTTCACAGCTTTGGAGCCTTTGAGTGATCCGCTAAGGATACGGCCCTCCCCTGGGACCTGTTTTTCAAGCGGTATACAGTTCTCGATATCAAATTTGTCTCCTTCCCAGGCATAATAAATTGAAAAAGGCGGGCCTGAAGGGTTCAGTTTCTTTCCCTGAAGAAATCCCATCAGTTCGCCGAACTGTGCGCCCATTTTGCTGGAGATCGTAGCCATACAGGAGGTATCACGGATCGACAGGTAAGTGGCATCAGCAAAGGCCGACACTTCAGCCTTCATATGCGCACAAGGCAGTTTTTCAACATACTGTTTCATAGTTTGCAATCCCTTTTCAAAATCAGGGGCAATCCATTTATCCATAAACATACCCAGGTAACGTTTCAGGGGATTTCTTCCCATATTGGCATCAATTCCCCAGATCACCTTGACACCATCTCCCTCGGGAACGAAATAAAAGGTCGAAATTGCCGTGCTATGCGTGAAATCCAGGTTGAGAACAACGGTATCGTAAAGAATACTTTTCACGATATTCATACTGCCATTGCCCACATCGGGGTTTTTTGAACGCCAGTTATACACGGCCCCAACACCTGTAAAAGGACCACAATAAAATACTTCCATGGCTGTATCAATTTTGTGCCATGGCGACCAGTTCTCCCAGTTTTTAAGGGTGTTTACCTGGTCGAAAACAACTTCCTGGTTGGCATTGATCACCAGTGATCGTTCGACATGAACCTTTCTGGGAAGAAATAAGGAAATAATGATAATCAGGGCAATGATTATCAAAACGACTAATCCAATGGTTTTGAGTGCTTTCATAAATGTTGGAATTTGTTTTAAGCTTCAAAAATAAGACATATTACCCCAAAAGCCAAAACATAAGGCGGAATATCTTAAAATTTTCCTGAATTAATCGGGATAAGGGATAAGTTATTGAAACCCGGTTGATAATTAATGAACTCAATTAATAATTTATTTCTACATTTGCAGACTTTTTCTCAATGACTATCAGACATATTTTCAATTGATTAACTACCAATTACTTATCATTTAAAGAACAAAAAATTATGAGTAAAGAAAAATCTAACCAGTTTGTTTACTTCTTCGGAGGTAACAAGGCAGAAGGCGATGCCGCCATGAAAGATATGCTGGGTGGCAAAGGCGCCAACCTGGCAGAAATGGTAAACCTGGGTCTGCCGGTACCTGCAGGATTCACCATTGCAACTACAGTCTGCACACATTACTACCAAAATAACAGGAAGTATCCAAAAGAATTGAAAGCCCTGGTGGAAGAATCACTGAAAAGGGTTGAAAAGGAAATGAATGCGGTTTTTGGCGACAAAAAGAATCCGCTGTTGTTATCTGTGCGTTCAGGTGCCAGAAGCTCCATGCCGGGTATGATGGAAACGGTTTTAAATGTCGGATTGAACGATGAAACCAGGGATGGTCTGATTAAAAAAACGAAAAATCCCCGTTTTGTTTACGATTCACAGCGTCGTCTTATCCAGATGTATTCTGATGTAGTGATGGAGAAGGCTGCCGGCATTGAACCGGCTGAAGGTAAAGGGGTCAGGGTTCAGCTGGAACGCGAACTGGATAAGATGAAGAAAGCTAGGGGTGTTAAACTGGACACCGGTCTTACTGCTGAAGACCTGAAGGAACTTATCGATATTTACAAGAAGAAAGTAAAAGAGGTATTGGGAAAACCTTTCCCTGAAGATGCCAAGGAACAACTCTGGGGTGCCATTGGTGCTGTTTTCCAGAGCTGGATGGGTGGCAGAGCCATTTCTTACCGCCGTATCGAAGGTATCCCCGACGAATGGGGTACCGCGGTCAACGTTCAGTCGATGGTGTTTGGAAATATGGGTGATACTTCTGCAACAGGCGTGGCATTTACCCGTAACCCGGCTACCGGGGAAAATTATTTTTACGGCGAATGGCTTGCTAATGCCCAGGGAGAAGATGTTGTTGCCGGTATCCGCACTCCGAATCCTATAAACGAGGTCGGAAAATCAGAACATACCCGTAACCTCACTTCTCTGGAAGTAGCTATGCCCAAAGTGTACAAAGAACTTTACAAGATCGAACGCGCACTCGAAAAACATTACAGGAATATGCTGGATATTGAGTTCACTATCCAGGACCAGAAACTGTATATGCTTCAATGCCGTGTTGGAAAAAGAAATGGTCCGGCAGCCGTGAAAATGGCACTCGACATGTACCAGGAGAAAATGATCACAAAGGAAGAAGCTGTACTAAGGGTTGAACCCTCCCAGCTTGATGAACTGCTCCATCCCATTCTTGACCCTAAAAGCGAATTATCTGCCAAACCAATGGGCAAAGGACTTCCGGCCGGACCGGGAGGAGCTACCGGTCAGATCGTCTTCAACTCGGTGGATGCCGTAGCCTGGAACAAAAAAGGCAAAAAAGTGATACTGGTCAGGGAAGAAACCAACCCTGAAGATATCGAAGGCATGCGCGCTGCTACTGCCATTCTCACAGCCAGGGGCGGAATGACCAGCCATGCTGCTCTCGTCGCCAGAGGCTGGGGAAAATGCTGTATCGTAGGTGCAGGTACCCTTAAAATTGATGCCCATACCAAGACCCTGTCTGTCGATAAGATCATACTAAAGGAAGGAGACATCATCTCGCTCAATGGAAGTAAAGGCTATGTTTACAATGGTGAAATGAAAATGAAGGATTCGGATGAAGACAACCCCAACTTTGTGAATTTCATGAAGTTAGTGGATAGCATCCGTACCCTCAAGGTCAGGACCAATGCCGACACTCCCTCCGATGCTGCTAAAGCCAGGGCTTTTGGCGCTGAAGGGATCGGACTGTTCCGGACCGAACATATGTTCTATGGCAAAAACGCCGAAAAGCCCCTGTTCCTCCTCCGCAAAATGATCGCCTCAGCCACCGAAGCCGAACGCAGAAAAGCCCTGGATGAACTTTTCCCGTTTGTAAAAGCCGATATGAAAGGAACCATGGAAGCCATGGACGGACTGCCTGTTACCATCCGTACACTTGACCCACCCTTGCATGAGTTTATCCCTGAAAATGAAGAGGGAAGAAACAAACTGGCTAAGGAACTGAAAATATCTGCTGCCGAATTTAACGAAAGAGCCATCAAACTGCATGAATCAAACCCGATGATGGGTCACCGCGGCGTCAGGCTGGGAATTACCTACCCCGAGATCACCGAAATGCAGGTCAGGGCTGTCTTCGAAGCTGCCGCAGAACTGATAAAAGAAAAGAAAAACCCCTTCCCTGAAATCATGATTCCCGTTACCTGTGTCGATCAGGAATTAAAACATCAATATGAGATCATTAGCCGGGTATACCAGGAAGTGCTTAATAAATTCAAACTGAAGGAAATTAAGCACCTGGTGGGTACCATGATCGAAATCCCCAGGGCGTGCCTTACCGCCGATAAAATTGCCGAGGTGGCTCAGTTTTTCTCCTTCGGAACTAATGACCTGACACAGATGACCTTTGGGTTCTCCAGGGATGATATCGGGTCCTTCCTGCCTGAGTATCTGAAGAAGAAGATCTTACCGGTTGACCCCTTCCAGGTTATCGACTTTTCGGGTGTCGGACAACTGATGGAAATGGCTGTTCAAAAAGGCCGTGGAACTAAAAAAGACCTGAAGATCGGTATCTGTGGCGAACACGGAGGTGAACCTGCTTCAGTCGAATTCTGCCATAAGCTCGGATTCAACTATGTAAGCTGCTCACCCTTCCGGGTTCCTATCGCCCGTTTGGCTGCCGCCCAGGCTGTGGTTAAAGAAAAGAAAGCCAAAGCCTCTGCAAAAAGTGCCAAACCAGTAACAAAAAAAACAACTACGGTGAAAAAATCGACCGTAAAAGCTTCCAAATAGAATTGACCCTCAGAGGGTTGGAGCGCAAAGTTATATTTCCGAACTTTGCGCTCCTCATTTTTTAACCGAATACTTATTCACTTATTTAAATAATTAGATAAAACTGTAAACATGGAAAAAAGCAGTAATCAGGTCAGGGAACTGGCTGCAAGACTCGACCTGTCTCAGTACGGGATCCAGAATGTTAGGGAGATCTATTACAACCTTACCTATGATGAGTTGTATGAACACGAAACCGACCCTTCACTCGAGGGATTCGATAAGGGGTTTGTTACAAACACCGGCGCCGTAAATGTCGATACCGGAATTTTTACCGGCCGTTCCCCAAAGGATAAGTACATTGTAAAAGAAGAATCTTCTGAAGGAAATATCTGGTGGGCCACTCCTGGTCGTAAAAGCTCTGATAACAAGCCTGTTTCTGAAGAGACCTGGCAAAAACTTATTGGGCTTTCTCAGAACGATCTGAGTGGTAAAAAACTGTATGTGACCGATGCCTATTGCGGTTCAAATGAGAACACCCGACTGAAGATCAGAATGATCTCCGAGGTAGCCTGGCAGTCGCATTTCGTAAAAAATATGTTTATCCGTCCCACCGATGAGGAACTGGTCGGATTTACGCCTGATTATGTCCTGATAAATTCCTGCAAGGTCACCAACCCGGCATGGAAAGAAGAGGGAATGAACAGCGAGGTTTTCGTGGTGTTCAATCTGAAAAAGAAAATGGCCGTTATCGGAGGTACATGGTACGGCGGAGAAATAAAGAAGGGAATGTTCTCTATCATGAATTACTATCTGCCGCTCAGGGGGATTGCCTCAATGCATTGCTCTGCCAATATGGGAAAAGACGGAGATACCGCCATTTTCTTCGGGCTTTCGGGAACGGGTAAGACCACACTGAGTGCCGACCCCAAACGTTTCCTGATCGGTGACGATGAGCATGGCTGGGACCAGGACGGGATATTTAATTTCGAAGGCGGATGTTACGCAAAGTGTATCAACCTCTCAAAGGAAAAGGAACCGGATATTTACAATGCCATCCGTAAAGATGCTTTGCTGGAAAACCTGACCTATGACAACGAAACCGGTGCCATCGATTTTGATTCTAATGCCAAAACGGAAAACACCCGTGTTTCATATCCTATCTATTTCATTCCCAATATTGTAAAACCCGTTTCCAAAGGTGGTCATCCAAAAAATATCATCTTCCTTACCGCTGATGCTTTCGGTGTGCTGCCTCCGGTAGCCAGGCTTTCATACGACCAGACTATGTACCACTTCCTTAGCGGGTATACGGCCAAGGTAGCAGGAACAGAAAGAGGGATCAAAGAACCCTCTCCCACTTTTTCCAGCTGTTTCGGACAGGCCTTCCTGCTGCTTCACCCGACCAGGTATGCGCAGGTCCTTGCCAAAAAGATGGAGGAACACGGTTCAACCGGCTGGCTGGTCAATACCGGCTGGATCGGAGGTCCTTACGGAGTGGGGAACCGCATCGATATCCCTTCTACCCGCGCCATTATTGACGGTATCCTTGATGGGAGCCTGTTAAATGTTGAATATGAAGAGATTCCGGTATTTGGTCTGATGGTCCCGAAGTCAGTTCCAGGTGTCAACCCCCATATCCTTAATCCGAGGAACCTGTGGGCTGACCCTTCAGGCTGGGATGCAGCAGCTAAAAACCTGGGAGGGAAATTCATCGCCAATTTCGAAAATTTCACCGATAATGAAGAAGGCCGACGACTCAGGTCAGCCGGTCCGAAAGTGTAACCATAAACCGTGATGGTCGTGCTGGCGATTTCCGGTAAGGATTACCCCTGTCAGGTTCTTGAACCCAGACAGGGGTTTTCTGCGTAAAATA
>JAPLDE010000247.1 GCA_026391855.1 Bacteroidota bacterium
CTTTATACCGAAGTCCGGTCTATGCCATTCGATAGATGTCGGATGTGTCGATTTATTAGTATGGACTCGATATATCGTGTCCCTTTGCCGGCAGGAACGAACACAGCCGGATCAGGTATTATATTGGCCTGTATTTTAAAAACTTAAGCTCTTTTTCATGTGCTTTTGATATATAAAAGAAAATTTCAACTACTTTTATACTTTTCACCCTTGAATCGCAATCGTTATTTCAAAATAAAAATGGTATCAGTATGAAACATGTTTTTTTTTACATATTTATAATTTTATGGTCCCATTCGTTCTCTCAGTCAGTTATCACTTCAAAAAGGGACTATCAATGGATTATGGGATGTGGTAATAATCCGGCATACGGATGGAGTGGATGGATGCTTGATTTTTTTAATACCCCCCCTGATACATCCACTTATCTTTTACCTCAAAACTACTATCTAGCTAATACAGATGCTGTTATCTGCGACACATCCGGCCATTTTCTTTACTCTTCCAATGGTTCTCAGGTACTGGGCCGCGATCACCAGATCCTGCCCAATGGCGACAGCCTGGGATATGGTTTTATTTATCATCTGTATGAGGGAAAAGCAAATCGCATCCCTCATGGTACCATGATCCTGTCATTTTATGACACCTGCCCTCTCTACAACGTGATTCACGAAATGCAGGATTCCATTAACATGGTCTACCATATGTTTAACCCCAATAAACTACTTTATACTGTAATTGACAAACGTCTTAATCAAGGTATAGGAGCAGTGACCACGAAGAATAACCGGATTTTCAATGATACGCTTTCCTTTGGTTTTGGGGTTACTCGGCACGCCAACGGACGGGATTGGTGGATTGTTGAAGGTAAAGTCGGAGGCCGGGTTTTTCATGCTGCACTGATGACCCCTCAGGGTATTTATTCTTCTTTCCTTCAAGAATTTGATACCCTTTTCTTTTGTTATTCCTCATACCTATTACAAGAAGACCAGGTATTTTCACCCGATGGCTGCAAATTTGCCATGTCCTCATTTCTTTACGACTCCCTTTCCCTTACTGAAGGTACCTATTGCCTGAAGATCTTCGGCTTCGACCGATGTACGGGACATCTCAGTTTCATTGATCAAAGCGTGGAACATATGGACTACGCTCCTTTCGGAGGTTTGTGCTTTTCGGGGAATTCCAGGTACTTGTATAATACCCGTACCTGGAGTAACAATGTAACGGATTCAGCCAAATGTTACCAGTATGATCTGGAAGCCCCCGACATTTTTACCTCCCGGAAACTGGTGGGAGACTGGGACGGGTTTTACGATATTAATACTTGTTATGACTATATTCCAGGGTTTTTGTTTATGCAATTGGGGCCCGACAATAAAATTTATATTGAAGGAAATGCAACCAGGTACTGGCATGTCATTGAAAACCCTGACAACCCTGGTCCCGCTTGCAACCTGGTTCAGCGAAAGATCCGGATCCCGTATTGGAATGCATGCTCTATTCCATACCTTCCAAATTTCAGGCTTGGCCCGATAACCGGGTCAGTATGTGATTCGCTTTCCACCGCCGCCATGCAGGAAATACCCTCCCAGTCAATTTCTCTGAAACTTTTTCCCAATCCGGCCGGGGAGGCGTTATATGTGAATACAGGCATCTCTCATCCGGTAAGCCAAATTACCATAACCCTTACCGACCTTGCCGGAAGGATCATAATACAGCGTCTTGAGCACAGCGCCGCTTTCACGATGGATGTCTCAGGTCTTGCTGAAGGGTATTACCTTCTTCAGGTTCGTATACCCGGTATGATCCCTGCCGTTGTCCGGCTTGCAGTGCAGCGGTAGTCCCGGCAGGAGAAGCAGCAGAACCCACACCACACACACGAAGGGGCTGTGTTGCATCTGATAATGACCTGTTATCATATTTGGAGACCGCATTTTTGCAGAGACATGCCATGGCATGTCTCTGATTGACCTTGGCTGGTGCGGTCCCGGGGAGCGATGGCGAACCGGGATCTCGACGAAGGAGGGAAGCGCCGGGCGCAGTCGGGAAGCGGCGACTGGTAAGAAATTCCCATGAGTTTGCACTCACCAACAGAAATTAATCAACTCATTAATATTCAATCCAATAGCTCAACAGGTTAGCACTACACTTCCTGAAACCCTTTTCATCCACTCAGCAATTCCGGTAAATAATAAGACAGAAAACTGTTGAGGCTGCAAATCCGGAAACCATTACTCATCAGGTAATCCTCACTATCCCGGGTTACCACATAGCGACGGGTTAGGCCCAGGGTGTCCGCAGCCAGGGTGTTTCCTCTGACGGGTCTGGAATCACTGCCTATTTTAATTTCAATCCCGGCTATTAACCTGGCATTTTGTTCAATAACGAGGTCAAGTTCTGAGCCATCATGGGTCCTGTAAAAAAAAACAAGGCAATTCGCGGGTAATAAAGATGCCACCTGTTCAATTACGAAGCCTTCCCAGGAACTCCCGACCTTTATCATTGAATATAACTGCTCCGGGCTGGTTATTCCAAGGAGGTAATGTAAAACACCACTATCCCGTATATAAATCCTGGGCGATTTGACAACTCTTTTGCCTAAATTGACATAATAGGGTTGCAATTGCCTTATTAAAAATGACTTCTCTAAGAAATCAATATAAGATTTAATGGTTTTATGACCAATTTCCAGGCTTTTCCCCAGGTCACTGTAATTGACAAGCTGTCCATGATTCTGCGCAAGCATCATCCATAGCCGGTAAGCATTCCGGCTGCCGGAAGGAAAACCCAATAATGGCAGATCACGCTCCACATATGTCCTGGTGAAATTTTGCATCCATTCCATCCAGTTATCATCAAATAAAAAAGCGTCAGGAAATCCTCCGCGGATCCACAATTTTTCAACAGGATAATCCTTTTCAACTTCGGTTAGTAAAAAGGGTGTCAGTTGATGAAAAGACACCCTGCCTGCCAGCGATTCGGTGCTTTCCCGAAGTAATTCCGGCCCGGCTGAACCAAGCAAAAGAAAACGGGCCGGTATTCTATCCTGATCAATCAGCGCCCTGAGTAAAGGAAATATCTCAGGACTGCGTTGAACTTCATCCATTATCACCAGCTTATCAGCGTGACCTCTCAGATATGCCTCTGCATCAGACAGTTTATTGAGGTCTGAGGGTAACTCAAGATCCAGATAAACAACCTCCTTCCCTGCAGCTTTTCCTAAAGCTTTTGCCAGCGTGGTTTTACCGCATTGCCTGGGCCCAAGCAGGACCACACAGGGAAAATGCTGTAATGACCCCATTAATCCGGTATATAAAAATCTATCGATCATAATTTAATCCCGAATTTTGGAATTTCAATTCCCAAATTTACGGATTAATTCAACAGTTTCAAAAATAAATATCAACTTCAACTGCTTGTCTCCTTCAGTCAGGTTGAATTTGAAATTTGTTTCACCGGAATTGGGTTCAACTAAAAGACAACCATGAATTTACACAGTAGCCTCATTTTCAACACTTTCCTGGTTTGAAGTTAAACCAAACAAACTGGCAGCATCTCAGGTCAGGGACTCCATCCCTGGCAGGCAGTGGCATTATCAGCATTCTCAGGATTTTCCATAGCCTGCCCGGGATTTAGTCCCTTCCCGGTAAAGTTCTTTTTCAAAAAGCAGGTTATTAGTTAGATATAATGATTCGGAAACTGACATCACTATGGTACCAGGAAATAAGCCCCCGAAGGACCTTCGTTGCAAAGCAGATCGAGTATGCTCAGGTTGGGGATGAAACCGAGACGGTCGCTGAACACCTGGTAATACTGCTTTGATTGAAAAAGCGCTTCCGACTTGGGATGAATTGAAAAACGGTAGTCATGGTATTCATTTCCCGGCGGAATAAACGCATCTGTCTGATTCCATGGGACATCCAGTCCCAGCCATTTCAGGCTCAGTTCGAAGAGCTGCAGGTTGAAATCCAGCAGGAAGGTAAACTTCCGCTCGTAAAAAGGTCTCAACTCATCCTGGTAATAAAGGAAAAACGGTGAGGAGTTATAGGCCGTTTCTATCGAGCGCCTGTGAACCATCTGCCAGGGTTCGGAATAGTTGATCTTAATGTCTTTGGTTTTCACCTTAACCACGCCTTCCTTGTCGACCGGGATACTGAGGGTTTGCATCCCGTTAGAGCCTGCAATAAGACAGCGGTTGCGGTAAGTCTGTTTCGGAAAGTTCTCATACTGCTCGATCAGCAGGCTCTCCATTCCCCGGATGGCCATAAAATACTCCAGCGGAGGCAGGTAGGCGGTGGCAAAAAGGGCTGTCTTCATGGCCGTACCTGAGATATGCTGTCGTTCATTCTATGCCAGATCGACCTGATAGACGCAGCAGCCTCCGAACCGGGCGCATACTCAACCAGGCTCGTCCCCCGGATCAGGGCATGGCGGAAGCTTTCCTCAACCGGTATGCGGCCAAATACCGAAAGCCGGTTGCTTTCACACAAGGCTTCCACCTTGTCGTCAAAATCCGTATCCATACCGGCCTTGTTCAGGATAATAAAGGGCTCTATTCCTGAATGGCGGCTCAGCCTGATATCGCTCACCAGGTCCTCTTCAGCCCATATTGAAGGACTGGTGACTATGAGTATGACATCAACCCCAACCAGTGCACAACAGGAAGAGGCGTTAACCCCGCGACTGCCATTGATCAGCAATGTGCCCAGCTTTCTGTCCTTGCAGAACCCTGCTGCCTTGTCGCGAAGGGCCCGTATGAGTTCGCCCTGGAGGCCGGGTTCGCAAAGCGACTGGGAAAACAACAACGGCCCCAGGGGTGTTTCAGTGATACTCAGGCTTATATCACTCTGATTCTCAAAGCCCAATACCATCAGCGGGCACCAGCGAATGCACGACCCGCAATGGCTGCAACGGTATTCATAATACCTGATCCGGTCATGGTCATAACCGATGGCATGCTGATAACAGATATCCAGGCATTTCCGGCAATGGCTGCAACGGTCGGCATCAAAGGAAAATCCACGGAAAAAGGGAAGCTGCTTCACCTTGACGGATCCGGTTCCGAGCACTTTTCGCAACCCACTGAATTCCAATGAACAATCGACCAAAACCGACTGCCCGGCCAACGAAAAGAACGACACCAGCAGGGAATCTTTCCCGCTGGTATTTCTTCCTGATATGACGGCAATTTCTCTCATCCCGGAATTATCGTTACCTTTTCTACAAACTGGTATAATGATGAAAAGCATGCCTCCAAACCGATATGACCATCCGGTAAAAAGGCGGGATATTCAGCGTTTTGTTCCATTCCGCCGGGCAGCCTGACCTCCGGAATTTCAGCCAGGATATCCAGGTTATTGTTGAACAGCCAGCTAATTAGTTCATTATTAACCACTTCACACCGGTTCAGAATCACATAAGGATGATGATCATTTTTTTTCAATAATCTCAAAATCCAGTCAAAATACCGGGTATCGAAAAAAGCAGGGTCAATCACAACAATCAGTATATCAGTATTATGTATAGATTCAAGGGCTGAATAGCTCATCCCGCTATAGGCTACTACCAGCTTGTATCTCCCTGAGAACGGAAGCGCCTTTAGCTGCTGAATAAACCGGATGGCAAAGAATTCTTCAGCCTGTAAGGTCCCCTCAAAGACCAGGGCATTTTCTTTCCACTGATATTTTCTCCATTGGCCAATTTCCCCTGGTTTTTCTCTGATAGCATCGTACCGGCAGGTATTCAGGCAGGCGTGACAGGCCCGGCAACGTTCTTCATCCAAGGTGATGTACGAGATCGCCGGTTCTATCCGGATGGCATGGAAGGCACAGGCCCTGGCGCAGGCCTTGCACAAAATACATTGATTACGATTAATCACAGGCAGCCGGACGGTAACTTTTCCTTCCTCCTTCAGCCAAACCTTTAGTAAGGAATCGGCCAGCGGATACTGGTAATCACAATCATATAAAGCAACTGAATGATCCTGTCGCCGGGTCAGGTACTGAAAGAAACCGACAGACAAAAAGTTGGCCCCGCTTCCCGGAACAGGACTGTAAAAGGTTATGTTGACAGGTTCAGGCAAGGTTAGTTCAATCTAAAGGACAAACGCAGGCATATGAAGCCCTATTTTGATTTCATCAGCCGGAAAGAAAACGAGTCGAAGACAGATCTTCTTTTCGAATTTCTGAAGACTCCTTCTTTGGCGGTTTTCACATCCTCAATGGTATAAAAGGCATCCGGCTCATATTTCTCTAAAACGGCAAGAAAATGGCCGATATCTTTTCTTTTTATGGTTGAAAAAATGATCTTCACCCTGCCCCTGGCGCCTTCGGCATCCACCAGGGTATGACCGTAATTATGCGTCTTCAGAACTTCGATCAGCTCAGTGTTTTCCTTTTTCAGTATGATCCGGATGATTACCGTTCCCAGTGAGATCTTCTGTTCCAGGCTGATCCCGATGAAGTTGCCCATGGCAAACCCTGAACCGTAAGCCACGTAGCACATCACGTTGTCGAGGTGCTTCATGATCTGGCTGATGGCGAGTATCCAGATGATCACCTCGAAGAAACCCAGGACCGGGGCAATGTAACGATATCCCTTTGAAAGGAAGATCAGCCTGAGGGTCCCGATGGTCTGATCGCCTATTCTTGCCAGGAAGATAAAAAGAGGAAGAATGACCCACTGAAACCATTCAGAACCAGTATTAATGCCCAGGAATTCCATAAACCTCCGATTTAACCTGCAAAGTTACAGGAAATAAAATTCTTATATTGGCGAAAACCGGAAGAAAACCATGTGGCCATGTGACCATGTGACCATGTGGCCATGTGGCCATGTGGCCATGTGACCATGTGACCATGTGACCATGTGACCATGTGACCATGTGACCATGTGGCCATGTGACCATGTGACCATGTCACCATGTCATAGTAGACTGAATTGCTTTCACTTATTGTTGCAAATTTTTCGGTTATACTTTATAATTTTGTATTTTTGTAAAAATTTTCAGGTATGTCTGATAATATTGCAAAATTATTGAAGTATAATAATTGGAGAGACCAGCCTTTGCCAACCGGGTTTATCCGTGTTGATTATCTCATCCGGATTAAAGATTTTATTGGAAATAAACTGATCAAGGCACTGGTAGGTCAGCGACGGGTTGGGAAAAGCTACCTGCTGCGGCAAATTATCCAAATACTCGTGGAAGGAGGAGTACCGCCGGAAAATATCATGTATATTAACAAAGAATATACTGACTTTGATTTTATTACAGATTACAAAGATCTGGAAGAGTTGGTTTTACACTATAAACGAGAGTTAAAGCTTGCCGGAAAAGTTTATTTGTTTATTGATGAGATACAAAATATCCTCGGCTGGGAACATGTGGTTAATTCCTTTTCTCAGGATTATATTGATGAATATGAGGTGTTTATAACAGGATCGAACTCCCGCCTGCTTTCCGGCGAATTGGCTTCGTTATTGTCGGGCAGGTATATATCCTTTCAAATTTTCCCCTTTTCATTCTCCGAGTATTGTTCCATCAAACAACTTGATAAAACCAAACCGGTTTTTTTACAGTATTTGCAAACCGGAGGATTACCGGAGCTTTTTCATTTGCCGAACGATGAAACCAAAAGGCATTATATGTCAGCTTTACAGGATACGGTCTTGCTTCGCGACATCATTGAAAGGTACGGTATTAAGGATGCCCGCCTGCTTCAGGATGTTTTTGCTTTCCTGGTCAACAATGCCTCCAACCTCATCTCTATTGCCAGTATTGTCAAGTACTTTGCAGGGAAGAACAGAAAGACAAACTATGAAACGATCGCCAACTATATTGAGTATTTAAAAAACACTTTCCTTGTCCATCAGGTAGAACGTTTCAGCATTAAAGGGAAGGAAATTCTCTCGGGTAACTTCAAATATTACATTAACGATCTATCCTTTAAAAACTACATCTACCCTGGTTTTGAATACGGAATCGGTTATATGCTTGAAAATCTCGTTTACCTGCAATTGCTCAATTCGGGATACAAAGTGTACGTTGGGTTTATGCGCAACAGAGAAATTGATTTTGTTGCTACAAAAGGGGACAGAACGATCTATCTGCAGGTTGCCTATCTGCTGGCCGATCAGGCGACAATAAACAGAGAATATTCGGAATTAGCATCAATTAATGATAATTACGAAAAATTTATCGTAACCCTTGATGATATTCAACTGCCAAACAGAAAAGGGATACAGCATATTTTGACCTGGCAGTTACAGGAGATTCTGTCGTGAGTATGTTTGCCCGTTTGGATGTATAAAGGTACGAACGTTAACGATGGCATCCTTCAAAAGGTTTCAATGTACGTAATTTTATTTATACCTTCGTATCCCCCTTTTACGGGTTTCGCTTGGCGCGACGACCTTGTGACCATGAAACGACCAGACATAATCTACCTGACATAAAATCAGTTTATATGAAGAAACTACCTTTTTTACTGCTTATCGCAGGATTATTTTTCACCACCTTTTGCCGGGGTCAGGAAGAAGCCCGTTTGCTCAGGTTCCCGGCTATATATGGTAACCAGATCGTTTTTACCTATGCCGGTGACTTATATACGGTTGACAGGACCGGCGGGACAGCCAGGAAACTGACCAATGACGTGGGATTTGAGATGTTCGCCAGGTTTTCGCCCGACGGGAAGAATATCGCTTTTACCGGACAGTATGACGGTAATACCGAAGTGTACGTGATGCCTGCAGCAGGAGGTGTTCCCAAAAGGCTGACCATAACGGCTACCCTGGGAAGAGATGACATGTCGGACCGTATGGGCCCAAACAATATTGTGATGACCTGGACCCCGGACGGAAAAAATATTGTTTACCGTTCCCGTAAACAAACCTTTAATGACTTTAAGGGCCAGCTCTTTACCGTGCCGGTGACCGGAGGTCTTTCCAACGAACTCCCCCTGCCCTGCGGCGGATTCTGCTCCTATTCCGCCGATGGGAAAAAACTGGCATATAACCGCGTTTTCAGGGAGTTCAGGACCTGGAAATATTACCGGGGTGGTATGGCAGATGATATCTCGATCTACGATTTTGCCTCAAAACAAACCGTTAACATCACCAATAACGATGCCCAGGATATTTTCCCCATGTGGAAAGGCGATAATATCTATTTCCTGTCGGACAGGGACAGAACGATGAACCTATTCGTGTATAACACGGTGACCAAAGAAACCAAAAAGCTGACCCGGTTTACCGAGTACGATGTCAAATTCCCCTCCCTGGGAAACGATGCCATCGTGTTTGAGAACGGAGGGTTTATCTATGTATTTGATCTTCAGACACAACAACAAACCAAAATCACGGTAGTCATCGCCGACGATTTTGACAGGGGAAGAAATGAGCTGAAAGATGCTTCAAAGAACATCAACACAGCAGGCATTTCCCCGGATGGTAAACGGATTGTTGTCGGTGCCCGGGGTGATATTTTCACTGTTCCTGTTAAGTCGGGGATCACCAGGAACCTGACCGGCAGTTCAGCAGCCCACGACCGCGAAGGCACCTGGTCGCCCGATGGGAAATACATCGCTTACCTGTCGGACAAAAGCGGGGAATACGAAATCTATATACAAAAGCAGGACGGAAGCGAGGAAGGGGTTGCCGTAACCAAAGGGGCAGACACCTATAAATTCAGCCTCAGCTGGTCGCCCGACAGTAAGAAGATCCTCTGGAACGATAAGATGCTGCGCCTGCAATATGTTGATATTGAGACAAAAGAAATAACACTTGTAGATAAATCGAAGGTGTGGGAGTTTACTCAGTTTTCCTGGTCGCCCGACAGCAAATGGATAGCGTATGCCAACCCCCTGCCCTCAGGTGTGAGCACAATCATTCTTTACAACCTGCAAACGAAAGAAAAAACGAGTGTTACCGACGAGTGGTTCGACTCAGGTCTTCCGGTCTTCAGCAACGATGGTAAATACCTGTCATTCACCTCTCAACGCGACTTCAACCCCATTTACAGTAATATTGAATGGAATTATGCCTACCGGGATATGACGAAAATATACCTGGTCACCCTTCAAAAATCGACTATTTCGCCATTTGCTCCTGAAAATGACGAAGTTAAGATACAGGAACCGGAGGCTCAGAAACCGGATGACCCTAAGAAAAGCGAAAAAAAGGAGGCAAAGCCGGAAGCAAAAAAAGGTGTTGAGGTGAAAATCGACCTCGGCGGAATAAAGGACAGGATACTCTCCCTGCCCGTCAAAGCCGGAAATTACTGGAATGTGGTCATCGTTAATGAGATGGTTTATTATAACGAACAATCGGCCGGTGATGCTGATAATTCACTGAAAATCTTCGACTTAAAGAAAAAGAAAGAAACCGAGATCGGCCAGGGTATGATCTTTGACCTGTCGGCAGATTACAAAAAGATGCTGATCAACCGTAAAGGCACTTATTATGTGATTGATCTCCCCGGCGCTAAGATCAACCTTGAGGATCCGGTATCACTGGTTAACCTGAAGATATGGGTGAACAATAAGGAAGAATGGAAACAGATTTACAATGAATGCTGGCGGCAGATGCGTGATTTCTTTTATGTTCCGAACATGCATGGGGTTAACTGGCCGGCAATGAGAGATAAATATGCCGCCCTGCTTCCCTGGGTGAACGACCGTAACGACCTGAACTACCTGATCGGGGAGATGATCGGCGAATTGAGTATCGGCCATGCTTACATCAACGGCGGCGATCGCAGGATGCCCGACCGGATCGCTACAGGACTGCTGGGTGCAAAGATCAGCAAGGATGCTTCCGGGTATTTCCGGGTTGATCAGTTGCTGAAGGGAGAGAACTGGTCGCAAAGCGACAGGTCGCCGCTTACTGAACTGGGAGTTAATGTATCAACCGGCGACTTCATCCTGGCTATTAACGGGAAAGACCTGAAAAACGTGGACGATTTCTATCAGTATCTCATTAATACCGCCGGACAGCAGGTTGAACTTACTGTGAACAATACAGCCGATACCAAAGGCAGTCGTAAAGTGATCGTCACACCGGTGAGGTCGGAAGCAGATCTGTATTACTACACCTGGGTGCAGGAAAACATCAGAAAAGTGAGTGAGGCCACCAACGGGCAGGTTGGGTATATTCATATCCCGGATATGAGTTCCGAAGGGCTGAATGAATTTGTGAAATATTTTTATCCCCAGCTTGAAAAGAAGGCGCTGATCATCGACGACCGTGGCAACGGCGGCGGGAATGTTTCCCCTATGATCATTGAGCGTCTGCAGCGGGTGGTAACCAGGTCGACAATGGCCCGGAACGCGGAGATACCAAGCCATACGCCGGAAGCCATGATACTGGGGCCCAAGGTGATGCTTATCGACCATTATTCCGCTTCCGACGGTGATCTCTTCCCTTATGCCTTCAAGAAACATAAACTGGGTAAAGTGATAGGTACCCGTACCTGGGGAGGCGTCGTAGGGATCAGGGGTTCGCTCCCCCTGGTGGATGGAGGCGACCTGAAAAAACCCGAATTCACGTCCTATTCCTCCGATGAAAGCCAGTGGATCATTGAAGGTCATGGAGTTGAACCGGATATCTATATTGAAAATGATCCTGCCAAAGAATATGCCGGGATCGATGAACAGCTCAACAAGGCCATTGAAGTAGCACTGGATGAACTGAAGAATTACAAGCCGACACCACCTATCCCACCTGCTCCCGATAAAAGTAAATAAGCTTTCTCCTCTATGCTGAACGGACTGAAGATAGTGGTCGTTTTCCCGGCTTACAATGCCGCCAANNNCGCGAAATACCGTTGGACCTGGTAGATGAAGTAGTACTGGTTGATGATGCCAGCAGGGACAATACGGTTGAAGTGGCCCATGCGCTGGGTATCATCCATATCATCCGGCACGGGAACAACATGCGCTATGGCGCCAACCAGAAAACCTGTTACGATGAAGCCCTGGAACTAGGTGCCGATATCATTATTATGGTACACCCTGATTATCAATATACTCCACGGCTTATTCCCTCCATGGCCAATCTCATCGCCAGCGGATTGTACCCGGTGGTGCTGGGTTCTAGGATACTCGGCAGAGGCGCTCGTAAAGGGGGAATGCCCATGTATAAATACCTGTTTAACAGGGTATTGACCTTAAGCCAGAACATTATCATCAGGCAAAAACTCTCAGAATACCATACCGGTTACCGGGCCTTTTCAAGAAAAGTGCTTGAAACGATCAACTACCCCGAAAATTCGGATGATTTTGTTTTCGACAACCAGGTTTTGGCCCAGGTGTTCTTTCATGGATTTGAGATCGCCGAGATCACCTGCCCCACCAGATATTTCACCGAAGGGTCCTCAATCAACCTGAAGCGTAGTATAATATATGGTATGGGAGTGATCGGTGTTTCCCTTCAGTATTTTCTTCAAAAACTAGGCCTGGCCAAATGGAAGATCTTCAGGAAAAGAAACTAATCCGGGACGCGGCCACCTGCGGATATTGCGAAATGAAGACATACGGGGGAGTTCGTTATCCTACCCGTGATATTTTCGGGAACCAGTACCAGGTGGTTCAATGCGATTATTGCCAAGCCTGGTCTCTCCATCCCAGACCTGATGAAGCCCTGCTCAGAAAAGCCTATGATACTTCATACTATGGAGAGACTGAAAAAAAATTCTCCTTCCCCCTGGTAGAGGATATTCTGGACTGGTTCAGGGATGGAAGGGCCAGGAAACTGCTGAAGTTTGTCAAAGAAAATGATAACGTGCTGGATATTGGTTGTGGCAATGGTCATTTCCTTCAATCCCTGCTCAAATACAGGAAAGTAAATATTTTTGGCGTTGAACTGCCGGGAAAATCAGCCGAAAGAGCCGCCAGGGTTCCCGGTATCAACCTGAAAACAGGCTCACTGGAAATGGATGATTTTCAACCGGTCAGCCTGCATGCCATTACCCTTTTCCATGTGTTTGAACACCTGACCGCTCCCTCATCTACCCTTGATATTATCGATCGAATTCTCATGAAGGGCGGAGTTCTCATCATCTCTTTTCCCAATATCGGCAGCTGGCAAAGCAGGATATTCAAAGGAGACTGGCTGCACCTGGACCCGCCACGTCACTTATTCTTCTTTACTCCGAAAGACTTTATCGCTTTGATGCAGAAAAGAGGATACAGGCTTCTTTCGGAGAAATATGGGTCACCGGAGCAAAACCCTTTTGGTATGGTCCAGAGCATCCTTAACCTGTTTACGCGTAAAAGAGAGGTTTTATTTGAAGAATTGAAAGGAAATAAATCATATACTGCTGAATATCAAGGTTTTTTAATGTTTTTACAGAAATTATTTTTCTTCGTTTCCTTTCCTGTCTTTATGGTCACCAACTTTATTTCTGCCATTTTCAAAAAAGGGGCTACGGTAGAATTTGTCTTTCAAAAAAGCAACTAAACCAGGAGTTGATTGTTAGTTTATGTAAAATATTTCAGGTAAAACATATGAATTCGAAAACATCCTCCGTCATTTTGTGGGCTTTGTCCTTTGTTTTTATGGCCGGCCTGGCCGTATACCAGCGCCTGACCGGTCCCACTCATCCTGTCAGGGTAACCATTGAACTTCAGGGAGTTACCATAAAAGAAAAACTTCCCAGGACCTCTGACGACAAGATGGGCGAATTGATCAGGATAAAAGCCGCAGACACCGCTGTATCAGGAACTTACCAGTACAAAAGATATAAAAGCGATGATGAATGGATCTGTCTTCCCTTAAAAAGAGAAGGGGATGAACTGACGCTCAGGCTTCCGCCCCTGCCTCCCGCAGGAAAAATGATGTACAGCGTTACCCTGCAGAAAGGGAGTGAACAGGTTGTCATGACCAAAGACCCTGTTGTGTTGAGATACAAAGGGGTTGTTCCGGGATTCATTTTGTATCCCCATATTTTGTTTATGTTCCTGGCCATGGTTTTTTCAACCAGGGCGGGTGTTGAAGCCCTGTTTAAAAGAAAACAATCCTATCAGCTGGCGGTCTGGACCACCATTTTCTTTATACTGGGCGGGATGTTGCTGGGACCGACCGTACAGAAATATGCCTTCGGGGCATTCTGGACCGGGTGGCCTTTTGGACATGACCTTACCGACAATAAAACGGCTGTTGCCCTTCTGGGCTGGCTTGTCGCTATCTTTATGCTAAGGAAGAACCATAACGCCAGGGGATGGGTGATCGCCGCCTCCCTGATCCTGCTTGCAGTATATCTTATCCCTCACAGTGTTTTAGGTTCAGAGATCGATTATACCAAAGCCAGATAAAGATTGGTGTACCTGAAAGAAAAGACCAGTCAGTTTTTCTTTTCCCGGCAGTATGGCTACCTGGTGGTGGTGGTATATGCGATCATTACCTTTACAGGTATCCTCTACCATGAACCCTGGAGAGATGAGGCCCAGGCCTGGCTCCTGGGCAGGGACCTCAGTTTTACCGGGCTGATCAGGGAAATGGGCTATGACGGATCACCCATGCTGTGGCATCTCTGCCTGTCGATACTGGCGAAAAGCGGCCTGCCCTATTTCTCTATGGCGTTCTTTAACTGGGCTCTGGCGGTTGCCGCCATTGTTGTCTTTATGAGAAATTCACCCTTCAACCCCTTAACAAAAACACTGTTCGTCTTCTCCTATTACCTGGTTTATGAGTATTCCGTCGTTGCCCGGAGTTATATGCTGAGTGTTCTGCTGCTTTTCTGTCTGGCTTCTATATTCAGGGACCGCTTAAAAAAGCCGCTGCTCTTCGGCTTGCTGGTCGCCCTGCTGGTGAACACCAACACACATAACTTCCTGGCAGCCGTTGCCTTTGGGTTGATCTTCCTTTTTGACAGCTGGAAGAAAAAGAAGATGAACCTCAGCCTGAAGGATTGGATCGCCCTTGGGATCATGCTGGCGGGCGGTATTTTCGCCCTGTTCACGGTGTCTCCTCCATTAGATTCATGGAAACCCGGACTGATGAACGAGTTTACCTGGCTGGCCTCCATAGATGCCATCAGCCAGGCATTTATCCCCACCTGTACCGATAAC
>JAPLDE010000186.1 GCA_026391855.1 Bacteroidota bacterium
ACACGCCCTATACTTATCAATGGCAGAGTTCAACGGACAATAGCAACTTCAGTGATATTGCCAATGCTACCAGCGCTTCATACCAGCCCGGATTGTTAAGCCAGACCACGTATTACCGGCAGAATCAGACCTCTGCCAGCGGATGCGGGACGCTGACAACCAATACGGTGACCATCACCGTGAATTCGAGACCAACGGGGGTGATCAGCGGGACAACAACCATTTGCAGCGGGCAGTCAGCCATCCTAAACCTTCAATTTACCGGGACCGGACCATGGTCAGGAACACTGTCGGACGGGTCACCTTTTAACAGCAGCACAGCGTCGATGCAGATCACAAAATGGCCGGTAGTCAGCACCACCTATACCATCAGCAGTTTGAGTGATGCTAACTGCAATTCCCGTTCCGGCGACCGGACAGGATCAGCCATAATATCAGTATTACCAAGGCCTACGGGTTCACTTAGCGGATCAACCAGTACCTGCCAGGGCCAGTCCTTAATGCTGAGTATCGCAGTAACAGGAGTGGGTCCCTGGAGCGGAAGTTTATCAGACGGAACCCCTTTCAGCGGCAGCAGCAACCCTGTATTTGTGGCTGTTTCCCCCGCTGTTACTACTGTTTATACGATAAGTTCCCTTGTTGATTCCCGTTGTACATCCATTGGATCCGATCTGAGCGGAACGGCAACGGTTACCATAAAACCAAGGCCCACCAGTTACATCACAGGAGATACGACGATCTGCAACGGACAAAGCACCTTATTGAAGATTTATGTTACCGGTACCGGACCGTGGTATGGGGTTCTCAGTAACGGTAATCCTTTCTATGGAGCATCGAGTCCGATCTTACGGTCTGTTCATCCAGGATCAACCTTTATTTATACTGTAGTTTCCCTTAGCGATGGAAATCAATGTGTGGGAATCGGCCCTGATTTGACCGGTATGGCTATGGTTGGAGTGATCCCACGCCCGACCGGTGCCATCTCCGGAACAACAAGCATCTGCCGGGGAGAGAGTTCAGACCTTACGCTTCACTTTACCGGCACTGGCCCATGGATAGGAACATTATCCGACGGATCAGCTTTCAGTAGTACAACAGCAACAAAGGTGATCACTAAATCTCCGGTAGTCACAACTACATATACTATCAGCAGCCTGATGGATGTTCATTGTAC
This sequence comes from Bacteroidota bacterium, assembly GCA_026391855.1. Taxonomy (GTDB): domain Bacteria; phylum Bacteroidota; class Bacteroidia; order Bacteroidales; family CAIXZF01; genus JAKLIX01. Next base: position 1,175 of record JAPLDE010000186.1, read on the forward strand.
CTCCCTGGCTATTGACCTGACAGGAACAGCGGTTGTAACGGTACATCCCAGGCCAACCGGGGTTATCAGCGGAACAACCACCATCTGCAACGCACAGACAGCTGAGCTTACCCTTACTTTGACCGGTACGGGCCCCTGGGGAGGCACCTTGTCGGATGGAACTGTTTTCAGTGGGAACAGCAATACGGTCACCATAAATGTTTCTCCCTCAATAACAACAGTTTATACGATCAGTACTCTTAGTGACAGTTACTGCAATGCCACTCCCAACGATCTGGGTACCTCGGCAACCATAACTGTTAACCTGCGGCCAACCGGGGTTATCAGCGGTCCGGCCTCGATTTGCGCAGGCCAGTCTGCAGTTTTGAGTATAGCTGTGACAGGCACAGGCCCTTGGACAGGGACTTTGTCGGATGGAAGTACCTTCAGCGGTTCTGCCAGCCCGATTGTGGTGAGCCGGTCACCTGTATTGACTACTATTTACACTATTACCACCCTGAATGATGCAAACTGTGGAGCCCTCCCGGCAGAACTGAGCGGATCGGTCAATGTGATAATTCACAACCGACCGACCGGTTTTATCAGCGGAACGACGAGTATCTGCAGCGGTCAGACTGCCATTATCGAGGTATCAGTTACAGGAACTGGTCCCTGGAATGGAACGGTGATGGATGGCACCTCTTTCAGCGGAAACAGCAGCCCGATCCTGATCAATGTAATTCCAACGGCGACAACAACCTTTACAATCGGTTCATTGAATGATGCCAACTGTAATGCCCTGGCTGCTGACCTGAGTGGTACAGCAAAGGTAACCATCAAACCCAGGCCTACAGGGGTTATCAGTGGCAATGCCACTATTTGCGTCGGCCAAAGCGCTAACCTGTCACTGACTTTTACCGGTAAATCCCCCTGGAGCGGATTGTTATCGGACGGAAGCAGCTTTACTTCAACGGGTAATACCCTGATTCTCACCAAATCTCCATTCATATCCACCACCTATACCATCACCAGCCTGATTGACGGCAACTGTACGGCATGGGGAAGTGATCTGACCGGATCAGCGACCATTACGGTAATAACTACTGATACCGTGACTTTTACAGGTCTTCCGGCAGCAATATGTCTGTATGAGGGGTCTGTTATTCTTACCGGAGGATTGCCTGCAGGTGGGGTGTACAGCGGTCCCGGTGTGAGCGGGGGGAGTTTCAACCCATTAGGCGCTGGAGCCGGGATCCAAACACTTACCTATACGTATGCCAGCGGAGGATGCGTTGGATCGGCCACTGCGACTATACAGGTGATCAACTCGATGAAGAGTGAGGTGACCGTTGGTGCAGGTGGAGATTATACCACCCTTACCGGAGCCACCGGTGTTTTCAATGCCATCAACACCCATACTCTTTGCGGTAACCTGGTGGTGAAGGTAATATCAAGCATTACCGAACCCGGAACGGTAGCTTTAAACCAATGGCTTGAGTTTGGAGCAGGAGGGTATACGGTAAGCATAGTGACCAATGACGGCACAGAGAAGGTCCTGTCGGGAACCTATGCAGGAGCCCTGATCCGCTTAGACAGAGCCGACAGGGTCATAATTGACGGAAGGTTCAATGGACAGGGCATGTTCCTGAGACTGAGGAACCAGCACGCCACCAACCCGACGATCAGCCTGATCAATGATGCCTGCAACAACACCATCCGAAACTGCATCATAGAAGGAGGTAATACAACTTCTTCCTCAGGAGTAATCCTGCTGGGAACCACTACATTAAGCACAGGCAACAACAATAACCTGATCACCTCCAATCTGATCCGAAACAGGAGCGATGCAGCAGGAATACCGGCTAACCTGGTTTACTCCTCCGGGACGGTTGGGAAGCAAAATTCAAGCAATATCCTCACTTACAATGAGTTCAGGAATTTCACTTCAACCGGAGTAACAGTAGCTGCCAATGGTAACGGTGACAGCTGGACCCTGATCGGAAACAGTTTTAATATGGATCTGCAAACACCGGTGAATACTGCCCAGACTGCGATCAACTTTGTCCCCGGGGCGAATTCCCTGAGCAATATGATCGGTCTGAACCGGATAGGAGGGAGTGCAGCCAACTGTACGGGCAGTGCCTGGGTCAACAGCGGATCGGTCACTGTAAAAGGAATTGTTGTAAACAGCAACGGAACATCAGTGCAGGGAAATGAGGTGAGGAATATTTCGATGACCAGCACAGCCTCACCTCAATTTTACGGGATCGATGTGACCGGAGGACCTTTCAATATCGGAAATGAGATTGGTAATATGATAGGAGATGCTGTTACTTCCGCTTCCATAAATTTGGGCGGAAGAGGAAGTCTGTATGGGATACGGACCCTGACAACAACAGGTAATAACCTGATTGCCAATAACCTTGTAGCTAATATGGTCATCTCAGGAGGAAGTACAACCTCTGCGGCAAATCTGTACGGGATTGTATTTACCTGTGCTACGGTGAGTAAGAACCAGGTACATTCACTTGGGACCAGCCTTTCAGCTATCCCACTGAATATCATCGGTATACAGAATAATGGAACCGGAACCATCACCAACCAGGTTTCTGATAACATGGTCTCCCTCAATGGATTAACAGGTCAGAGTGCCCTCATCTACGGAATCCAGGATATGGCTGCCACAACCGCTGTCAGTATGTATTTCTACAATACGGTATCAATCTTTGGGAGCAGCAATATTTCGAAGAATTCGTATTGCTTCTACCGAAAGAATGCGGTGAGCGCTACCCTGATGAATAACCTGCTGAGCAATACGCGCTCATCAGGCACTTCGGCACAATATACCATCTATTCTTTAGCAGGTATTCCCTGGAGCAGCAACTACAACGATCTTTACACCTCGACCACACCATTGGGATATTATAATGCAGTCAATTACAACAATATAGCCTCATGGAGGACGGGTACTTCGGGCGATGCCCAAAGTATTAACATTGCACCGGTATTTGACTCCCCGGTAAATCTTCACCTGACCCCTGCCAACTACCTGATCGATGGCAAAGGAACGCCTCTGGTACTGGTTACCGACGACATTGACGGACAACCCCGTGGTGTACAGCCGGATATCGGAGCCGATGAGTTTACGGCGGTATATCCGAGGATTGACAATGAAAAACCTGTATTGGTAACAGATCTGAACATCTATCCCAATCCTTTCTCAGGAATGACGAACATCAGCTACAGAGAGAGTGGCTGTCATTGATGAATCCACAAGGTCTGAAGGAACATACACAACCCAACTCAATGGGAATGAGCTTCCTCAGGGGATTTACCTTTGCCGGATGATAGTGAACGGAGGGAAAGTAATTGTGAGGAGGATTGAGGTGATCAAGTAGCCTGAAAACCCTGAATACACGAGGAACCCTGTCAGGGTAGGATCCTGACAGGGTTTCAGGAAGGTTAAGACAAAATGTTTTGATAGATTTTTTAAAGTTATCGTTTTGATACTTCCTTTGCTTTTGTTAAATGCCTTCTTTTCGGATCGACCGATACTTCCAAACGATCCAGTGCCCAGGTCAGCAGCCATGCAAGAATCAGATAAAACACCGCAGCCACGAGGAGTGGGAAAAATGCATCGAAAGTACGGCTACGGATAATATCACTGGCTTTGGTCAAATCCTGGACTGCTATATATCCGACTATTGAGGTCATTTTTACCAGGGAAATGAACTCTCCTTTATATACAGGTAAAACATGGTGAATTGCCTGTGGCAAGATGATATGAATGAAAGTCTGTATTTTGGTAAAACCACCTGCAATTCCTGCTTCCTTCTGTCCTTTGTCGATACTTTCGATAGAAGTCCTGAACATTTCCGAAACATATGCTCCAAAATTAAGACCGAAGGCAAAAACGGAAACAAATACCGGGCTGATATTTACGGATGCAAATACTACATAATAGATGATCATCAACAAAACCAGTACAGGGGTTCCCCTAAGGATTGTGATATAGAACCTGGCAGTCACAGAAAGAATTTTTCTCCGGGACATCCGCAGGGAACAAACTATTCCCCCGATGATTGTTCCCACTATTGCCGAAAAGAAGGAGATGAGGATAGTAAGTTTTAAACCATCAATAATTAAAAGGTATCTATTTTCCAGTATAATGTTGTTGTAAAAGCTCTCAGAAATTGTTTTTAAAATGGACTTATTTACCTGTTTTTCTTCACCGGTATTAAATGCAGGCATATTCTTCTTCAAGGCAATAATGCATGCGTATGCAGAATAGTAAGGATCTGAAAAGCTTATTTGTTTCTGTCTTTCCTCTGTAATCATCATACTACAGGCAGCCATGTCAATTTTGTTGGTTTTTAATGAGGCAAGCATGCTGGAAAAAACGAGATCAACAGGTTCAAATTCCTTCCCAATATAGGCTGCAAAACGTTTTGAAAGTTCAATATCAAATCCTGTATTTTTACCATTTTCAATTCCTGAGAACGGTACACCCAGGCTACTTACAACACCTACCGTAAGCGTTCCATTTTTGCCTGTTGTTTCTATTTGTGGCATTTTATAGATACTGTTATTCATCCAACGGTTCACCAGGTCGTCATAAATCCCGTTTGTTTTAATTTCGTTCAGAAATACATTAAACTGGTTCTTCAACACTGTATTTTCCTTGTTGAAACCAATACCAAGAGGATTGGAATAAATATTATTTTCCAGAATTCCGATTTTATCGTTTCTTTTCAGAATCTCCTTTAATGTAACATTCCCGATTATTGCAACATCAACTTTCTCCGACATTAAGGCCATTATCATATCAGGAACTGTATGGTATTGTAATATTTCAGCATCAGGATAATTTTTTCTGGCATAGTTATCATGAACAGTACCAAGCATAACACCTATCCGTTTATCTGTAATATCCTTAACAAATGTTAATTTAGCTGAAGATGTTCCCTCACCCTTTTCAGGTATCTTTATGCCGGTAATTTGTTTCTCCTTTTTGTTGCACCCGCAAAGGGAGAGTAAAACAATTAATATGAGTAGAAATGAACGGTGTTTCATAAGATGCATCTATCAGGTATTGAAAATTGAATTTGAAATAGTCTTCAGGAGCAAATTAAAAAAATTCTGTAGAAAAATAAGCCCTTTTAAGTAAAAAAGTGATCTGTAGATATCTTGACATAATGGTCGGGTTATAGTTGGCCCATCTCAGGGTTGTGTCGATTTGGTGTACCCCGGCCATAGGTTCACACTTATGGAAATTCAAATTTAGCCCCTTCGTAACAGAAAATGGAAATAATATCTTCCGCAAACTGAATCACCGAGTCACCAGGTAATCAAAAAAAACTGTCAGGGCCCTTTCCTGTCAGGGTAAACCGTAACCTGGAAGAGAAGTATCAAGTCAATAAGACAGCTGAAAAAGTCAGTACTAGTTGAATGAACGGTTAAAGGGACTAAGGGTTTTCCCTTATCAACTTTACAGTTAATCCTGTATCGCTATTAATATCATCCCTGATTTCTTTTGTATTCCTTCATTTTAGCTTTGTAAGCTAATTTTCAGGTCATTATTAACATCGCCATCATCGGACTGAATTCTATCTTTCGGGACAGCCTGAGAACATTACTAAATCAGGTGGCTGATTTCAATGTAATGTATGATGGTGAGAATATCCAGGACTATTTAGATGATCAGGCTGCCCTTTCGATAGATATCATTTTGTTCGATGGCAGTATTGGATCCGGGAATTTCTCTGATCTGATAAGCAGAATTTCGAATTCTTCAACAGATTATAAAGCGCTGGTTTTAACCGACCCTTTGGAGAATTACTATTGGGAAAGTCAACACAGACTGGAAATTGAAGGAACCTTACCAAAGAATTCAAAAAAGACAGAATTTGAAAAAAAGATCAGATCGCTGATATCGCATTCAAAGCTGTATGAAAATCAATAAAAGTCTCAATATCTGATAGTTAAATAAACATTAAAATAACCTGACATGAAATTCCCATGAGTTTGCACTCACCAACAGAGATGAAAATAACCACATGGGTATTCCATTTGACCATTAACATAAAAATTATTATCAAATGAAAAAATCAATTTTTTTACTGAGCATCTGTTTTGCCTGGATTGGTCTCTTTGCACAAACGAATGTAATCATTGGGACGGGGACCGCCGGCAATAAATTTCCGTTTGGTGTTAGTCTCGGTTATGAAAGAGCCGGATGTATTTATACCAGCAGCCAGATAGGCCACTATGGGATGATTACCGATCTGGCCTGGGATGTTAAGCAACCGCTGGAGGATGAGATGTATGTTATAACGAAAATTTACCTAAAGGATACCACGGCGACTTCGCTTTCCGAGACAACCTGGGATGCCCTTAAAGCCGGGGCCACACTTGTTTATGACTTCGACAGGGGTTTTACACCTGCAGGATGGGCGAATTT
>JAPLDE010000139.1 GCA_026391855.1 Bacteroidota bacterium
ACTGCAAATGGTTGTACAGGTTCAGCTGTTAACACCATCGTTGTGAAAGCTGCCCCGGTTGTTACCTGGGCTCCTTTACCCGGAATCTGTGTTAATGCCGATCCTATCGTTCTTACAGGTGGTATACCTGCTGGCGGTGTTTATGCTATTGCCGGTGTGAACGGCAATGTTTTCGACCCGTCATTATATGCTGCCGGAACTACTGTCACCCTGTCATATACCTATACCGATCCAATTACCGGATGTTCCGGCACTGCTCCTAACTCTATAACAGTCAATGCACTGCCGATTGTTACCCTGGCTGCTGTTGCTCCTTTATGTGTCAATGCACTGCCTGTGACGCTGGCTGGTGCTCCGTTAGGTGGTGTTTATTCCGGAGCAGGAGTAGTGGGTGTTACTTTTGATCCTGCCCTTGCAGGTGCCGGTACTCATCTTGTAACCTATACCTACCTTGATCTTACTACCGGTTGTTCAAATTCGGCTTCGATTGTTATCACTGTCAATCCTGTTCCTCTCGTTTATTTCCCTGGCAACTTACCAACAGTTTGTCCGAGTTCTCCGGCTGTCACCCTGAATACAGGGACACCTGCCGGAGGTACTTACAGCGGAACCGGTGTGGTGGGTGCAACATTCAGCCCTGCCGGACTCCTGCCGGGAATTTACACATTAACTTATACATACACTGCAAATGGTTGTACAGCTTCTGCCGTGAACCAGATCGAAGTGAAAGCTGCCCCGGTTGTTACCTGGCCTGCTTTACCGAGCGTATGTGTTGGTGCTGATCCAATTGTTCTTTCAGGTGGTATACCTGCAGGCGGTGTTTATGCTATTGCCGGTGTGAACGGAAACGTGTTTGACCCGTCCTTGTATGCTGCCGGAACTACGGTCACCCTGTCTTATACCTATACCGATCCTATTACAGGTTGTTCTGGTACTGCTCCTAACTCTATTACGGTAAATGCACTTCCAACTGTTACCCTGGCTGCTGTTGCTCCTTTATGTGAGAATGCACTGCCTGTAACATTGGTTGGTGCCCCTGTTGGCGGAGTATACAGTGGTATCGGGGTTATTGGTAATACCTTCAATCCAGCAGTTACCGGTAACGGCACTCACGTGGTTACTTATACTTACACTGACCTTACTACCGGTTGTACCAATTCGGCTTCAATCGCTATTATTGTCAATGAGGTTCCGTTTGTTTCCTTCGGCGGAGTATTTCCTGATGTTTGTCCGAATTCACCGGCTATTGTCCTGAATACAGGTCTTCCTGTAGGTGGTACTTATAGTGGAACCGGTGTTACCGGAGCTTCATTCAGTCCAGCAGGACTCCTTGCCGGAACTTATATCATCACCTATACTTTCACAGTAAATGGATGTACAGCTTCTGCCGTTAACCAGATCGTGGTAAAAGCTGCCCCGGTTGTTACCTGGCCTCCTTTAGCCAATGTCTGCGAAGGCAGCAACGCCTTTGTACTTTCCGGAGCATTGCCTCTGGGTGGTGTTTATTCAGTGAATGGTATACCTTCATACGTGTTTGATCCATCAGTTTACGCCGGAGGAACAACAGTAAGTCTTTCATATACTTACACAGATCCTTCAACAGGATGTTCAGACACTAAAGCCAATTCCATTACAGTTGTTGCACTTCCGGTTATTACCTGGAATGCTGCTCCTGTAGCTTTGTGTGAGAACGCTGCACCGCTTAATCTGACCACCTTAATCATTGCTCCAGCCGGTGGTACTTTCAGTGGTGACGGTATTACCGGTAACAATTTCAATCCTACCACTGCAGGTGTTGGCAATCATGTAATTACATACACTTATACCAACACAGTAACGGGTTGTACTAATTTCGCTACAAAGACCATTACCGTTAATGCTTTACCATCTGTATCCTTTGCCGGAGTGCTTCCGACCGTTTGTCCTAACTCACCGGTAGTTACCCTGAATACAGGTATGCCGGTTGGCGGAACATACAGTGGAACCGGTGTTACAGGCAACTTGTTTAACCCGTTCGGTTTGGTTGCAGCTACGTATACTCTCACCTACACTTACACCAATGGTGCCGGTTGTACGGCTTCTGCCATCAACACAATCATTGTGAAGGCTGCTCCTGTTGCTGCCTGGCCTCCATTACCCAGTATCTGCCAGGGAAGTAATCCCATCCTGTTAACAGGTGGAACACCGCTTGGTGGTGTATATTACGTGAATGGTACACCTTCCTATGTGTTTGACCCCTCTTCCTATTCTGCAGGTACTACGGTAAGTCTCTCTTATGTATATACTGATCCGATTACCGGTTGTACGGGTACAGCGTTGAATTCCATCACTGTAACTGCACCTCCTGCAATAACCTGGGCAGCTGCATTGGCTCCGATGTGTATTAATGCCGCCCCCCTGAACCTGACCACTTTAGGTGTTACGCCTGCAGGAGGAACATTTACAGGAACCGGTGTGAGTTTAGGCATTTTCTATCCTGCCATCGCCGGTGCCGGTATCCACCAGATCACCTATACATATACCGATCTTTCCGGATGTACCAGCACAGCCTCAAAGAGTATCACAGTCAATCCATTACCATTGGTGACCTGGCTTACTTCACTGGCTGACCAGTGTGCAGACGCTACCACCTATGCATTGAGCGGTGGCTCCCCTGCCGGTGGCACCTATAGCATGACAGGACTCGGTATTACGGGTACCAACTTTAATGCTTTTGTTGCAGGTGTTGGACCACATGTTATTACTTATACTTATACTGATCCAATTACCCTTTGCACCAATACTGCCACAAACCTGATAACTGTCCGTCCTTTACCGGCTGTATCATTCGGTGGTACATTGGCCATCCAGTGTGTCAGCTCCACTATTTATGTACTCACAGGTGGTCTGCCGGGAGGTGGCACCTATAGTGGTCCGGGCGTAAGCGGAACAAACTTCAATGCTGCATTAGCCGGTGTTGGTGTTAAGACCATTACTTATACTTATACCGATGGATACGGATGTACAAATTCTGCCACCAATACCATTACGGTTGTTAATCTGCCAACGGTTACCTGGCCAGCTGCTCCGCCGCTGACAACCCAGTGTGCCGCAAACACTTCATACACTCTTGGCGGAGGTCTTCCTTTAGGTGGTGTTTATTCAGGACCCGGTGTAACCGGCGGTTCAATATTTAATGCTTCACTGGTAGGTCCGGGGACCTATACCCTTACCTATACCTATACCGATGGTAACGGCTGTATTAACACTGCCACAAAGACTATTGATGTTGTTGCTATGCCAACCGTTGATATCGGACCTAACCAGTCCATATGTTTCGGTTCCTCAACAGTCCTGACCGCTACTGCCATTCCGGCCACTGTTTCCTACTTATGGAATACCAGTGCCATTACCCAGTCCATCACTGTAATCGTGGGTGATACCACGACATATTATGTAACGGTAACCAACTCCTTTGGCTGTACTGCCGTTGACAGTGTGGTTGTTATTCCTTTACCATTGCCATCAGCTGGAGCTGTTGCCAACCCAATCACTATTTGTTCCGGTGAGCATACCAACCTGACTGCTTCCGGCGGTTCAGGAACATCTCCATATCTCTGGAATAATGGTAATACCAACCAGACCTTTGTTACCGGTGCGCTCTTCGATACTACCATATTCACTGTCACCGTTTCGAACATTTACGGATGTACCGATATCGCTACAGTAAGAGTAAACGTGAATCCTGTACCAAAATGGGTTAACCTCGGACCGGATATTATTGCCTGTGAAAATTACACAGTTACCCTGGCAAACGTAGCCGGCAATATATTTGATTATTACCTGTGGAATACAGGCTCACAAAACTTCAGCCTGTCTGTTGACTCTACCGGAATCGGTCTTGGTGTTAACACACCCTTCACATTAACTGTTACACTGAATGGTTGTCAATGGAGAGATACCGTTAATGTAATCTTTGTTCCTTGCCCGGGTATTCCGGAAGTATTTGAACAGGAAAGCATTACCGTTTATCCCAACCCAACCGATGGCAGATTCACCGTAACTATTGAAAACTATGGCAACGCACTGACGATGGAGGTTTACAATAACATCGGACAGCGCCTGATCATCGAGAAACTGCAAAATAATACCACTGCTAAGTACACCAAGGACTTTGACCTGTCGAATTACCCGGTAGGTTTCTACATCCTCAGGTTTACTGATGGCGAAAAGGTAAGGTCAAGAAAGCTGATCGTTAAGTAGGCTTATTGAACCTTAGAAATAAAGAAGGCCGTCTCTTGGGAGACGGCCTTCTTTATTATGACTGGTGACTGTTCTACATCCTTTCCGGAACGTCGATCCCCAACAGGGCCATCGCATTTTTGATGGTGTTTCCTATGAAGGCCGACAAGTGTAACCTGAAAATTACATCAGCTTCCTTTTCAGCCTTCAGCACCGGTACTACCTGGTAAAAATGGTTATAGTCCTTTGCCAGCTCAAAGATATAGTTGGCAATAAGGGCAGGGCTCAGTGCCAACCCAGCTTCTCTTACAACAGAAGGGAAAATATATAATGATACTGCCTTTTTTAATAAAATTGGAAACAATAAAAGTGGTATTTTTCAATATAATTATAAAAGCCAGGTAAAAACTATTGCATATACCTACTTTGAACCTTTTGATATTTATATTGCAGCTTCGATTGGACTCCCTGGGATTGAACACCATATTTTTTTTAGGGTCAACTTTCAGAATAAAATACTTCAGCGCTCCCAGTGCCAGCATCCTGAAAAGCTCCACAGACTCTTTCTCATCAAAAGCATCCACCTTCCCCAGTTCTTCTGTCGTCTGGCGGGCCACTCCGACCATTTCCTCAAGCAGGTCGTCAGCATCCACAACTGTTCCCTCCCTCGACTTCATCTTCCCCTCGGGTAATTCAACCATTCCATAGGAAAAGTGGAAAATCTTCTCATACCATTCTTCTCCCATCTTTTTCAGAATCAGCTTCAATACATCAAAATGGTAATTTTGCTCATTACCCACAACATAGATCATTTTCCCGGGCCGGTATTCGTTGTGTCTGAGCCAGGCAGTTCCCAAGTCCTGGGTTATATAAACCGAAGTCCCATCTGACCGCAGCAATATCTTCTCATCCAGTCCTTCATCAGTCAGGTCGCACCATACTGAACCATCTTGTTTCTGAATCAACGAACCATTCTTCAATCCACTGAATACCAATTCCTTACCAACCAGATAAGTATCCGATTCATAATAGGTTTTTTCAAAAGATATCCCCAGGTTGCTGTAAGTAACGTCAAACCCCTTGTATACCCAATGATTCATCATTTTCCACAGCCCGATGACCGATTCATCCCCTTCTTCCCATATGCGCAACAATTCCTGGGCTTCAAGTATCAAGGGAGCGGTCCTGGCCGCTTCGTCCTTTCCGACACCCTGACTAACCATTGTTTGTATCTCTTCCTTGTAATGTTGATCGAAAAGAACATAATACTTACCTACCAGGTGATCTCCTTTTAAACCTGATGATTCCGGAGATTCCCCCTTACCCCACTTTTTCCAGGCCAGCATCGACTTGCAAATATGAATTCCACGGTCGTTCACCAGGTTAACTTTATGGACCATATATCCATTTGCCTGAAGGACCAGGGCAAGTGAGTCGCCCAACAGGTTATTCCTGATATGGCCCAGGTGCAAAGGCTTGTTCGTATTGGGGGAAGAGAATTCAATGACTACAGACTGACCTTCAGCAGACTCATTGTAGCCATAATCCTTTCTGTCCGCGTTATCCAGGAAAAAATCCTTCCAATAGCCCGGAACAAGCGAAAGGTTCAAAAAGCCCTTGATCACATTAAAAGATGCTACTTCAATTACCTCATTGACGAGCAGGATACCCAATTCATTAGCAGTTTCTTCCGGTTTTTTCCTGGTATAAGCCACCAATGGAAAAACCACCACCGTAAAATCCCCGGTAAATTCCTTCTTTGTTTTTTGTACGCTTATTTTTTCAAGCGGCACTTCCGTTTTGTACAACCTCAGTAATGCTTCCGCAACCTTCCCGGTCAGAATTTCTTCAATCATTTTCAATTTAATATTTAGCTGCAAAGTTACTTTTTTCTTTTAAAGACCTTGACAGCTAAATCATTACATCACATTGAATATCAACAGTACATAAATACCTTTTTATCAATTACTTGAATTTTGGAAGTTCGGATATAGTGACTACCTTTGCCGGTGAAACCGCCAATACAAATAATTCATAATAACATTAAATCATTTTTTTATGGTGAGAAAATCTGTAATTATCATTGGTGCTGCCGGAAGAGACTTCCACAATTTCAACACCTATTTCAGGAACAATGAGGCCTTTCAGGTACTGGCCTTTACCGCAGCTCAGATTCCTGATATTGATGGTCGCAAATACCCTGCTGAACTGGCTGGCAAGCTGTATCCTGACGGAATCCCGATCTATGCCCAGGCCGAATTACCTGATCTCATCAAAAACCTGAAAGCCGATATCTGTGTATTCGCCTACAGCGATGTATCTTACAATAACATCATGAGTATCAGCTCCATAGTAAATGCAGCCGGAGCCGATTTCATGCTGCTCGGTCCTAAAGAAACACAGATAAAGAGTACTAAACCGCTTATTGCTATTGGTGCGATCAGGACAGGTTGCGGCAAAAGCCAGACATCACGCAGAATCATCGAATTACTGATGGAAAGGGGACTGAAAGTAGTAGCTGTTCGTCACCCTATGCCTTATGGCGACCTGGTGATCCAGAAGGTTCAGCGTTTTGCAACGATTGATGACCTGAAGAAACACAAGTGTACCATCGAGGAGATGGAAGAATACGAACCACATGTTGTAAGAGGAAATGTTATTTATGCCGGTGTTGATTATGAAGCCATCCTCAGGGCGGCCGAAAACGATCCGGATGGATGCGATGTGGTAGTATGGGATGGCGGCAACAATGACTTCTCGTTTTATAAACCGGATCTTACTGTTACAGTAGTAGATCCTCACCGGCCCGGTCATGAGGTATCTTACTACCCGGGAGAAGTGAACCTGAGAATGGCTGATGTGGTGGTAATCAATAAGATGGACAGCGCATGCCCGGATAACATTCAGATCGTCAGAGACAATATTGCCAGGGTGAACCCCAATGCTATTGTTGTTGACGGGGCTTCCCCCATTTCTGTTGACAATCCTGAAATTATCAGAGGCAAAAGAGTATTGGTGGTGGAAGATGGCCCTACCCTCACCCATGGCGAAATGAAACTGGGTGCCGGAATCGTTGCAGCCAAACGTTTTGGAGCTAAGGAATGTGTTGATCCCAGACCTTATGTGGTTGGTAAACTGGCCGAAACATTCAAAATCTACCCCAATATCGGCAAACTGATGCCGGCTATGGGTTATGGCGACCAACAGGTAAAAGACCTTGAAACAAGCATTGAAAACACTGATTGTGAATCAGTTATAATTGCAACGCCCATCGACCTGAACCGCATTATCAAAATAAACAAACCCAACACCAGGGTTTATTACGATCTGCAGGAAATCGGGAAACCCAATTTCGACGGCATCATTGATGAATTTGTAAAAAAACATAACCTGAAAAAATAAATATTAAACGGCTCCTTACAGGGGCCGTTTTTTTTTATTATCAAGACTTTTCAACACCAATATCCGGTCTTAAAAAAATATCTACTTTTAAAACCCTTAAACAAAATATTTACAACCTGTAAATCAATCAAATACAACATGAAAAACCGGAGTCTCATTTCCATTAATGATTTTAGTAAGGAAGAGCAATTGAAGATACTTGACCTGGCTGAGGAATTCGAGAAACAACCCACCCAAAAGATCCTTGAAGGATATGTGGCAGCTACCTTGTTTTTCGAACCATCCACCCGGACCAGACTAAGTTTTGAGACCGCTGTCAACAGGCTGGGTGGCAGGATCATCGGGTTCTCCGACACCTCTTCCACCAGCGTGCAAAAAGGGGAATCGCTGAAAGACACCATTATCATGGTCAGTAATTACTCTGACATTATCATCATGCGTCATCCCAAAGCAGGAAGTGCCCGGTATGCCAGTGAAGTCGCTACGGTACCTATCATCAATGCCGGTGACGGTGCTAACCAGCACCCTACTCAATGCCTGCTGGATATGTATTCCATTCGAAAAACCCAGGGAACACTCGACAACCTTGATATTGCCTTTGTTGGGGACCTTAAATACGGCAGGACCGTGCATTCCCTGGTTATGGCGCTTACCAACTTCAACTGTCGCTTCCATCTGGTCTCACCCCAGGAACTGAAACTCCCGAGTGTTGTAAAAATGCATATTAAAGATAAAAACCTTGAATACTATCAGTATACCGATCTTCAGGAGGTGCTCCCTATCGCCGACGTTTGCTATATGACCCGGATACAGAAAGAAAGATTTTCGGATCCTATTGAGTATGAGAAGGTTAAAAATGCTTATATTCTTAAAAACAGTATGCTGAAAGGATCGAAAGACAATCTTCGCATCCTTCATCCCCTTCCCAGGGTAAACGAAATCAGCGAAGATATCGATGATAACCCGAAAGCATATTATTTCCAGCAAGCCCTCAACGGGGTATATGTCAGACAAGCATTAGTAACCTCAATTTTAGGAGTAAAATGACAAACCAATTCGATCCACGCAAAGAACTGAAAGTCAATGCTATAGAAAACGGGACCGTGATCGACCACATTCCCGCCCAAAATGTTTTCCAGGTAATTAAAATATTGGGGTTGGAAGGCTTCGATAACCAAATCCTTTTTGGAACCAATCTCGACAGCTACAAATTCGGGAAAAAGGGAATCATTAAGGTAAGCAACCGATTCTTTGCTCCTGATGAGATCAACAAAATTGCGCTGGCCGCTCCTTCTGCTACCCTGATCGTTATCCGTGATTATCAAATAGTTGAGAAAACAACGGTGACTATTCCCGACCAGATCCTCAATATTGTGAAGTGCTTTAATCCCAATTGCATCACCAACCACGAAAACATTCCGACCAAGTTCACTGTTGTTTCAAAAGAAGACATTAAACTTCGTTGTCATTATTGTGAAAAGATCACTTCCAAGGATGATATTTCTTTCAGATAAAAACAAAATAACCTTAAACCTGTCTTATTGAAGAAGACAGCCTGTTAATAGTTATCAGGGAAATTTTAAAATCATTAAAAATGAAAAGATTTAATTCACTGATTATCATTATCTTAATTGCCGGATATTACCTGCATGCCCAGCAGCCCAAGTCGGACAAAGCCCTTTTTAAAGTTTACAAAGAGAGCTATTACGACAAATACATCATGACCGGTATCAATGAGTATGAGCAAAAGGTTACTGCGACTCCGCCCAAGAAGGGTCCGTTCAAGGTTGATCTGACCGGTATGGATATCCCTAACGACCGGAGTTTATACACGACATACTGGCACAATGAACCTATCTCACAGGGTTCGACCAACACCTGCTGGAGTTTTTCCGCCACTTCCTACCTGGAGTCGGAAATTTTCCGGCTCACCAAGCAAAAAGTGAAGCTCTCTGAAATGTATGTTGTTTATTATGAATATGTTGAAAGAGCAAAGTATTATGTTGACAAAAGGGGAAACATGAGTTTTGGTGAAGGATCTGAGGGTAACGCAGTTACAAAGATCTGGAGGAAATACGGTATCGTTCCTTACAACGATTATTCAGGGTTTCTGCCTGGCCAAACCTATTACAGCCACGAAAAGATGTTCAGCGAAATACAGGGCTTTCTTAAAAATGTGAAAGACAATAATTTATGGAACGAAGAATACGTGGTTTCTACTATTAAAGATATTCTGAACCATTATATGGGTATTCCACCCCAAAAGGTTGTTGTAGACGGGAAAGAGCTGACACCCCTTCAATACCTTAATAATGTTTTAAAATTAAATCCTGATGATTTTATTGATGTATTGTCATACCTCCAGCAGCCATTTTGGAAGAAAGTTGAATATGAAGTTCCCGACAACTGGTGGCACAGCAACGATTATTATAATGTTCCCCTTGAAGATTATATGGCTATCATCAAAAAGGCTGTGAAACAAGGGTTTACAGTTCTTATCGGGGGTGATGTTTCCGAATCGGGTTTCGATGCCAGGGATTTCCAGGCTGCCATTGTACCCACTTACGATATTCCCCCTGCTTATATCGATGACAATGCGCGCCAGTTCCGCTTCAGTAACGGGTCCACCACCGATGACCATGGCATGCATATTGTCGGATACTATGAGAAAAACGGGGTCACCTGGTTCCTGGTAAAAGATTCAGGCGCCGGTTCCAGAACAGGGGGAAAGGAACAGAACAGAAATTTTGGTTACTATTTCTTCAGGGAAGATTTTGTTAAGCTGAAGATGATGGACTGCATGGTCCATAAGGATGTGATGAAAGACTATCTGCAGAAATTCAAATAAAGCCATTATCCAAAAAGGCCTTCCTCCCGGGACTTAACTTCTTCACTACTTGCAATAGGGCTGCAGCCGGGAGGGCAGCCTTTTTTTCGTGACTGTCGTGACGGGCAGGTTATTACTACCCGATTATCATTTCAATGCATTAAATATCGCCGGCATGTCCTCGTTAGCAGGTATAAAAGTTAAACTTGAAAAATCAAACATCCATTTATTATCGACATTAATGAAGTGATAAACATTCCGCACCTGGACCTGCTTGCTCCAGTTACCAAAGAACTGGTCGATGACAACAGCTGAATTTCCCGTTTTATCAAGGCGAATTTCTCGTTTGTCGACTGAAATCTTAGCCGTATAGGCCGGATCAGCCAACAACTTAGCCATTAATCCTGAATAGGTTTTCTTGTCCCAGAACTCCTTAGGGTCTGTTCCGCAAAAAAGGCCATCATCGGCCATAAAGGAGAACAACGTGACCGTATCCCTCGAATTCATCGCTAAGTAAATCTTATCCAGGGTTTTAGTCAAATCCGCTTTAGCAGCGGCTGAATCAAAAGGAACAGTTTTTGTATTGGTCTGGCATGAAGTAAAAACGATCGCAGCTACAAACAGTGCGTAAAGAACTTTTTTCATGATAATTGACTTTTAAAGGTTAATCGATTAAAATTGAATGCCTTAGCAGGAATGATGTATTTATTACAAATTATCTCTCAAAGTTGGTGAATCGAGTCTAAACACCTGGTTATTAACTTCTTATCTCAAATTTAATAACAAGATTACTTAAATGCTGTTACTTTAAATTACAAAAAAAGAAAAATCCCATACTCTTATATTATAAATCAACTGAAAAAGGGGGACTTTGCTTCGATGTTGCTGATTATCAACCACAGATGAACATGAATGAACACAGATGCTATAGATCTGATTTTTGTAATTCATTGAATCTCATCTGATAGCATTTTGCTGCAAAGAACCGGGTAAGTCAGCGACTAGTTGATTAAAGCTGATTGGTTGCATATTCTTCGATCTGAAGCGGAGAGAGAGGGATTCGAACCCTCGGTACCGTTACCAGTACAACGGTTTTCGAGACCGTCCCATTCGACCACTCTGGCATCTCTCCTTAAACATTGGCGGGAATCCGGGAGCCGGGAACGAGCGACCTCAGTGCTTCGATAGAGACCAGGGATCGGGGACCGGAGATCGGGGATTCGGATATTTTAATAGTTTATGGGGTTGATTATGCTTGCAAACCTACATGAAAATCTTCAATTTCACAAACACGCCAAGAATAAGAGATTAAGGTTTAAGTAGGCTGAAATGCAGCCTGCTATCAACAAAAAAACCTCCGATAGGTCTGTATCGAAGGTTTGTGCGGAGAGAGAGGGATTCGAACCCCCGGAGGTATTAGCCTCAACGGTTTTCAAGACCGCCGCAATCGACCACTCTGCCATCTCTCCGCTGCAAAAATACGAATAGTTTGGAAATCACCAAACGGATAAATCTACCAATACCGGAATTTCGGAGATGTAATTCACCGCATTATGTTGATTTACCTGCTTATATAGCTTAACTTTGCCATACCCAATTCTAAACAAAATGAAAAGGATCATTTTTTCTATTGCCCTGCTGACGGGCTTTTTCTACGCCAATGCCGGCAATGTCCAGGCCTTCCTGTCATACTGCACTTTCAGCTCCCCCCAGGATGGCCCATATATTGAAACATACCTGTCTGTTTATGCGAAAAGCATCGCCTTCGTTAAGAACGCGGATGGGAAATTCCAGGGTTCAGTTGTTGTGACCATGATCTTTAAATCGGGAAATGAAATTAAAGATGTTAAGAAAACTGAACTAAAAAGTCCGGCGGTAGCTGATACCAACAACCTGGATTTCAGCTTCCTTGACCAGCAACGTATCTTATTGCCGAATGGGAATTACGAATTCGAGTTCCAGATCAGGGACGTAAACCGTAATAACCCACCGCTGAAAGAGACCACCTCTCTTACCATAAACTATCCAACCGACAGGATCAATGTTTCCGGCATTCAGTTAGTGGATAGCTACAAGAAAGTAACAGAAGCAGGTATTCTGACCAAAAGCGGATATGACTTCGTGCCCTATATCAGTAACTTTTACCCGAAAACCGTCAATAAAATCACTTTCTATTCAGAAGTTTACGGAACTGAGAAGATCATGGGCAAGGAGTCCAAATACCTGTCATCCTGTTATATCCAGGCAAGTGAGACGGGTCAGGCACTGACCGACTTTATCAAAAACAAGAAAGAAACTGCCAAATCAGTCAATATTATTTTTAATGAATTCGATATCAGTAAATTACCAAGCGGCAATTATAATCTTGTAGTAGAAGTCCGTGATCAGCAAAACCAGGTAATAAGCTTTAATTCTGTGTTTTTCCAGCGGAGCAACCCTGATGTTCAACTGGAAATGAAAGACATTGCTTCGCTTGATATCCGGGGCTCTTTTGTTGAGAAACTGACAAAAAAAGACAGCCTGGCCGAATATATCCGTTCACTGGCCCCTATCTCGAGTGAATCGGAACTGTATTTCGCTGAAAGGCAGTTGGCTGTAGCCGATCTTCATACTATGCAACAGTATTTCCTGAATTTCTGGGCCAGGAGAAATGCCAACAACCCGGGAAAGGCCTGGAGGGATTATGATGAACAGGTCAAAATTGTTGACCAGGCATACAGAACCCCCATTAAGAAAGGATATGAGTCCGACCGCGGAAGGATTTACCTGAAATATGGCGCTCCTAATACCATTGCTGACCAGCCTTTTGAAGCCAGTAACAGCGGGATGGCCATCGGCGATGACCAACGAGACGGAGATTATGGCCTGGTTCCTTACCAGATATGGCATTACTATCAACTAAAAGATAATCAGAGAGATAAAAAATTTGTTTTTGCCAACCCTAACATTGCCACCAACGATTACCTCCTGATCCATTCCAATGCGAACGGGGAGATCAATAATCCCAACTGGCAGGCCAACCTTTACAGGACGATCAGGACCGATGACAAGGATGATATTGCACCTAAAGGCCGGTATGGCAATAAATCAGGTGACCTTTACAACAATCCGAGGTAAATCTTCACTGTTTTTTACCTTTGTTGAATAATTTCTGTTCAGGTCTCCCTTATGAAGATCCAATACCGACTTTTCACATTACTGGCCAATACCGTATCAAGCCTTTCTTTCCCGGCCCTTTACAGGCTTTCTGATGTTGTTTCCTTCCTTCTTTATCACGTTATCCGGTACAGGAAAAAGGTGGTTTTCACCAACCTGCGTAATTCTTTCCCGGAAAAATCATCCGGGGAAATAACATGTATTGCCAGGAAATATTATCATAACCTGGCCGATATCATTCTGGAGGTGTTGAAAACCCAGACCATCACCCTGGAAGAGATGGGAAAGAGGATAGTGAACAAGAATTTCGAAGTAGTCAGACAATACCTTGATAATCATAGGAGTGTAATTTTAGCCACCGGCCATGTAGGGAACTGGGAATGGCTGGGCACCTATTATTGCTCGCACCGGGATTTTACCTCGTGGGGTGTGGTTAAACCCTTGTCGGATAAATTTTTCGACAGCTATATCAACGGGCTCAGGATGAAATTCAGTATGCCCGGCAAAGGACTGATCGATTACCGTAAGGCTTTCCGTGAAATGGTCAGCCTGAAAAACGAGCTTTGCATGACAGCCATCATCGGTGACCAAACCCCTGTAAAAAGCGAGATAAACTACTGGACTACTTTTCTTAACCAGGAAACACCGGTTTTTCTCGGCATTGAAAAGATCTCAAAATCCCTTAACCAGCCGGTGATTTTCATGAACATGCAACGAACCGGCAGGGGGCATTACACGGTGGAATTCACCCTGATCACCGACAAACCAAAAGAGAGCTCCGAATACGAAATTTGGCTATGGTCGCATAAACGATGGAAACATCGCAAAGACTAATGTAATCATTATATTGAAATTCAATGCTTTAGCTGACCAATTCCGGATATTTCCTGACAAATTTTCCATTTTTCCCATTAATTGAATAATCCTCCTTATTTTGCAGGAGTTTTGGCAAAAGTAGCAGTCGTTATATTAAACTGGAATGGCAGGAAATTTTTGGAAAAATTTCTTCCTGCCTTAATTATGCATTCTTCCGGCGATGCAGAACTGATCATTGCCGACAATGCCTCCAGTGACGACTCGATTTCTTTTATGAAGGAGAATTACCCCGGAATCAGGGTAATCCTGAACGGTCATAACGGTGGGTTCTCAAAGGGTTATAATGAAGCCCTTGCCCAGGTAAAAGCAGATTATTATATTTTACTCAATTCCGATATTGAAGTAACGCCAGGCTGGATAGAACCCCTGATCTCGCTGATGGAATCAGACAAATCCATTGCGGCCTGCCAGCCCAAGATCCTGTCTTATCATGATCGCATCATGTTCGAATATGCCGGAGGAGCCGGGGGATTTATCGATAAATACGGATACCCTTTTTGCCGCGGCCGCATCTTCCTGACCCTGGAGAAGGATGAAGGCCAGTATGATGACACCCAGCAGATCTTCTGGGCTACAGGGGCCTGCATGTTTGTAAGGGCCGACCTGTATCATCAGTTCGGCGGGCTCGACAACGACTTCTTTGCCCATATGGAGGAGATCGATTTCTGCTGGAGGATGAAGAATGCCGGGTATAAGATCATGTATTGCCCTGATTCTCATGTATTTCATGTGGGAGGAGGGACACTTCCAAAAATATCATGGAGAAAAACCTACCTGAATTTCAGGAACAATCTCATCCTTTTATATAAAAACCTTCCCTGGCACAGTATCCTATGGGTTTTCATTGTCAGGTTATTCCTTGACACCCTGGCCAGCCTGAAATTCTTATTCAACGGAGACTTCAAAGACTTTGTGGCCGTTTCCCGGGCCTATGTCAGTTTCTATTCTTCCTTTACCATGCTCAAGATCAAGAGAAAGAAGATCCCGCACCGGGAAGTCGACCAGATTTACGGAAGCTCAATCGTTCTGGAATACTATCTCAGGGGAAAGAAAAAGTTTTCCCAGTTGAAAGCCAAGCGGTTTTAAAAACAGTGTATCGGTGTACCGGTGAAATGGTGTACCAATGTCTGTTGAATCAATTTATATTGAATACTGTTAACTGCTTGGTAACGTGAACGATAGGACATGCCATGGCATGTCCCTACAAATGTCGGCTACTGCCTACTGCCAATTAAATAAACCACCGCCATCCGGTAGGAATCCATCCCAAAACCAGCAATTATCCCTTTACATGAAGGAGCTATTAATGAAATATGCCTGTAACTTTCCCTGGCAAGGATATTCGAAATATGAACCTCAATCACCTCACAATCAATAGCTTTCACTGTATCACCGAGGGCTACCGAAGTGTGGGTATAGCCACCTGCATTTAGAATAATGCCGTCCGCTTCCTGCCCCCAGAGCTGAAGCCGGTCGATCAGTTCTCCTTCAATATTCGACTGAAAATACTGAAATTCCACTATCGGAAACTCAAGCTTAAGATTTTCCAGGTACTCCTGAAAAGTCATATTACCATATATCTCCGGCTCTCTTTTCCCCGTAAGATTCAAATTCGGCCCGTTTATAATACTGATTTTCAACATAATCAATAAACCTTTAATTAACATATCGGCTAATTGGCTGTGGCCAAAGGAGTGACATGGTCACATGATCACATGGTCACATGATCACATGGTCACATGGTCACAAGGCCACATTAACCATTATCCAAATTTACCATTTGTTTCGATAATTCTTGCCTCAGGGTTGAATAATGAATATCTTTGTAACACTAATAACAGGGGTGCCCTAATACTACGGGCTGAGATCATACTCTAAGAACCTGATCCGGGTAATGCCGGCGGAGGGAGAGCAGCTAAAACAAAGAGTTAATTTCAGAGAATTATGGTATCCTGGTATAACATGATTTGTAATGAAAAAGACCTGTTTACTTCTGTTCTGCCTGATGCTGTCTGCATTGTTCAGCCGGGCCCAGTATTCCCTGAACGGGATAGTGAAGGATAAACTGACAGGGACCTTTCTTTCCGGTGCCAATGTGTTGCTTAAAGACAGTCGTTTTTCAGGGCAAACCGGGATTAATGGAAATTTCTCCTTTACAGGAATTTCAGCGGGAAAATATGATCTGCAGGTAAGCTATCTTGGCTACCGCACTTATTATCAGGAAATTAATATAAATTCAGACAAACAGCTGGAAATTCTTCTGGAACCGGTATCCATTTTATCGGAAGGGGTGATCATCCGGGGGACCCGGCTTCCGGACAAGGCCCCGGCCACTTACACCCGTTTGTCGAAAACCGACCTTGAGAAAAACAATACAGGCCAGGACCTGCCATTTGTGATCAGAAATATTCCGTCGGCAGTGGTAACTTCCGATGGCGGGACAGGTGTAGGATATACCGGCATCCGGATCAGGGGGACCGATATGACCCGCATCAATGTGACGGTGAACGGAATACCTTTTAACGACCCTGAATCCCATGAAGTGTACTGGGTTGATATCCCTGACATTGCTTCTTCTATCGACAACATTGAGATTCAGCGGGGAGTGGGTACTTCCACCAATGGGGCTTCATCTTTCGGAGCGAGCATTAATATACAAACCGACAAAATACAAACCCGTCCCTTTGCCACTTCCAGTTCGGCTTTCGGGTCTTTCAATACCCTGAAAAGCACCCTTTGCCTGGGAACCGGACTAATCAGCGATCATTTCTCCTTCGAAGGCAGGCTCTCCCGGATATCCACCGATGGATATATCGACCGGGCAACAGCCAGCCTGAAATCCTATTTCCTCTCGGGTACTTACCTGGGAAAGAACTTCTTTATTAAAACCAACATTTTTTCAGGGAAAGAAAGAACCTACCAGGCCTGGGACGGCATCCCTTCCAATATCCTGGATACAAACCGTACCTATAATCTGACCGGTTCTTACATCGATGGGAACGGCCGGACCCAATTCTATAAAAATGAAGTCGATGATTACCAACAGGACCATTATCAATTATTTGGCTCAGTCGTTCTTTCGAAAGGGATCAACCTCAACCTGGCCCTTCATTATACACATGGAGAAGGGTATTATGAACAATATAAGCAGGAACAATATGAAAAATACGCGCTTATCCCACTGTTCAACCTGCTTCTTACTACCGACCTGGTAACCCGAAAATGGCTCCGTAACGATTTTTATGGTATAACTTACTCATTGACAATGGATAAAAAGAATATTAGCTGGGTGTTTGGAGGTGCCTGGAACCAATACCTGGGCGATCATTTCGGTAAGGTTATCTGGACCAGTCTTCCTTTTGTTCAGCGGACTTACGATTATCAATGGTATTTTAATGAAGGGGCTAAAAATGATGCCAATGTATTCTGCAAGGGGTTATGGAGCATTAACGAACAATACAGGCTGATGGTGGATGTTCAGTACAGGCATATTGACTATTCTTTGAAAGGGAAAGAGGATGATTTCAGGGACATCACCCAACACCACCTGTTTGATTTTTTCAACCCAAAAGCTGGAATAGTGTTTCAGTTAACTAAGGATCAAAGCGTTAACCTGAATATCGGGATGGCTAACCGGGAGCCCAACCGGTCCAACTACCAGGATGCCGAACCCGGCCTGGTCCCCAAGCCGGAACAGCTGTATAATGTTGAATTTGGTTACAACCTGAATTTCAAGAGATTGCATTTTAGTTCCAACCTGTATTATATGGATTATTCCAACCAGTTGGTTCTCACCGGTAAGATCAATTCAGTTGGAGCAGCCATCATGAGCAATGTTCCCCGGAGCTACCGGACGGGTATCGAGCTGGTCCTGCAAACCGCCTTGCTCAGCTGGCTCGACTGGGAATCCAATATCACCCTGAGCCGGAACAAGGTCCTTCATTTTACCGAATACATCGATAACTGGGATGAAGGCGGGCAAATCGTTAAACCGAAAGGTGAAACAAACCTGTCTTTCAGTCCGGAGATCATTGCAAACAGTTCGTTTTCTGCCCATTACAAACATTTTTCATGTCAGCTCCTTTCAAAATATATCGGAAAACAATATATTGATAATACCTCGGATGAGAGCAGAAGGCTTCATCCTTACCTGGTAAATGACCTGAAACTTTCCTACCAGTTCTCCTCTTCATTGTTTCAGGGAATAGAGTGTAGTTTATTGATTAACAATGTTTTGGATGAAAAATACGAGACCAATGCATGGGTTTACCGCTATTATTATGAGGGAAGTTATCAGAAAATGGACGGGTATTTTCCCCAGGCTTTCAGAAATTACCTGCTTGGGTTAACCATAAAAATGTGATAATATCCCTCTGAATGATTATTTTTGCCTGCATTCACAGGCAACATGGGCGAGCAGAACCAGATATCGATCAAGAATAAAAAAGCCGGGTACCAGTACTTTTTGTTTGAAAAACTGACTGCCGGTCTTCAACTTACGGGTACAGAGATCAAATCGATACGCGACGGCAAAGCCAACCTGACCGATGCCTACTGTGCCTTTAAGGGCGATGAATTATTCGTGATCAATATGCATATTTCGGAATACAGCCTGGGAACGCATTATAACCACGAAGCCAAGCGCGACCGTAAACTCCTGCTCAACCGGAGGGAATTAAAGAAACTTCTCACCAAGATCAAGGAAAAAGGCTTTACCATCATCCCTACCCTGCTGTTTATCAATGAAAAAGGCCTTGCAAAACTCGACATTGCCCTGGCCAGGGGAAAGAAAACCTATGACAAGCGGGAAACAATCAAGCAAAAAGACAATCAGCGGGAGATCGACCGGGGCAGGGACCAGTAGCAAATTAGCCCTGACAGGGGATGGAACCCCTGCCAGGGTTAACGTTTACTATGGAAAAGTAGTTCCCGGAAAATCCGACACCTTTACCGACGGTATTTTACAGCCATACATCCCATTAATAGCGTCGATAAATGAATTGGCTATGATCGCGTTTCCACGGGGATTGGGGTGTAATCCATCGAGGGAGTAGAAACCTCCCTGTACAAAAACTGAATTGAACTTAATGCCATCATACACCAGACCTGCACTCAGGGAGTTGAACAATGAGTATATATCCACCAGGGCCAGTCCCTGTTCTGAAGCAAGTCCGCTGATAAATTCGTTAAACTGCAGGGTAGCGGCTTTAATTTTCAAAATTTCACCGGCATCAACCACAAAATTAGCAGGGATTGGTTTTAATGGCGAACCCCATAAGGCGCATTTGAGCGAATCCTGGGGAAGTTTGAGCGTCAAAAACTCGCCCGGCCTGATCTGTCGCAACCCGCCCAATGAATCATAAGGGAAGTTATTATCCTCAATGATCCAGTAATTGGCTCCTTCCTGGAACTGCATAGGTGGTACTCCGTAAGCAGCGGCCCCTGCATTATAGGTGGCAAACATTCCGTTAAGCTGGGCTGCTTTTGCGGCATCCAGCGGAAGTCCTTTGATCGGAATGGTAGTAAAATAAGGCATCACAGAGATATCGGGTATATTGGCCAGCACCCCTTTGGCCCCGTTTGAGATTAATCCGCTAACAACCCCTGACATGGCCTGTCTGAATATTGAAATCGGAGTGATACTGTCTCCGCCTGTATCGCCGCCCTTGATTGCATATTGCATCACATCATCGGTTCCAAGCCAAAGAGTGAAAAAGGTCGGGCTTGCAGCCACTGCTTCCCCGATAAGGGAAGAGGAAGCCGAAGCCATAAACCGGCCATAATAAGGGTTCAGGTTACCCAGG
>JAPLDE010000006.1 GCA_026391855.1 Bacteroidota bacterium
ACCTCCGGAATATGCACCTGGAGAGCTACCCGGGTGAATATCATATTGTAACTCCGGATTGTGTTCCTGGTGCCCAGAAAGTGAGCAAGAATTACTTCTGGGTCCGGTTCAAAAAACAGCGGATGGCTATGGGTTTACCCAGGACTACAAGTTCTATTCATTGAAACATACAGGTGCAGTAGAGGCCAGTAAATACATTCCTGTCAAGGATTTACAGATGCAGTTGCGTCACCACAGCCTGGACCAGGTGGATGCTTATCTGAGGCAGATGAAGGCGGTGGGAGTGAGGCGTTGAGGAATTCCTTCCCATCGATTTGAGAATTAACAACATCTTGATATTGATAATCGACTTTTGTATATTTGTCTTGGTTTCAAAATCTAAAAAAATGAAAAATTATTTGGTTTCTTTAATTTTGTTCTTCCTTGGAAACATTTGTTTAGCTCAACAATATCAACCATTTCCTACAAATAATGCGCGATGGATAATGCATTCTGATTTTAATGCTCCCTTTATCCCAAATGGATATTGTGACGAGTATCAAATTGATATTACAGGTGATACGACCATCAATACAGTTAATTATCATAAACTACAAATATCTGTTGTTGAATATTGGTGGTACGCAGGTGCTGGTTGTACGAATATTTTTAAAAATTATACAACCCATTACTTTGGCTCCTTCAGGGAAGATATATTGAATAAGAAAGTCTTTTTCTTAACAGCCAATTCAACTAATGAAAAATTGCTTTATGATTTCAATTTAGAACTTGGAGATACTCTTCCATGGCTATTGATAAATAATGACACATCTGTAATAAACTGGGTATCAGGTATTGATTCCGTATTATTGGAGGGTGTATATCATAAGTGCTTCAAAATATCTGCTGATACCAGCAGTCTATTGATACCCCAGATTTTTACCTTCAACTATGTTACCTTAATTGAAGGTATTGGAAGTACATTTGGCCTGACTGCATATTTGTTCCCTCATTGGTGGTTTGAAGCAGACGGTTATGATCAATTAGTTTGTATGAGTGTTGGTGGAACAATTGTTTATCCAGATGGTGCATTACTTTGCAACCCTGTTGGAATTAGGGATAATTTGCCGGAGGAAAAATCGTTTGAAATATTCCCAAATCCAGCATATAATAGGATTACCATTAATCTTATTACTCACATATCTGATGCTCCATTATTCTCACTTTTCAATTCAATGGGGCAAATTGTCCTCATGAAACGCCTGGAAGTGCAGCAATCTGAAATTGATATTCAATCCCTCCCTTGTGGTGTATATTCATACCAACTTATTGGAATTCAGAGTAAAAATAGTGGGAAACTAGTTAAGATTAAATAGTAGATGATGGCATCAATACTTACACCGTCCACGCCTTCACCTTTGCTGGCTTAATGGCATCATTGGTAACCGTGAAGTTGACCTCATCCAGGACGAAATTAGTGTTTAACGCCCGATACTTTTTAGTGAAGTCCAGGGCGAACAGTTCGACAGGAGTGAACAGTTTGGTTAGTTCCACTTGCCGGGATGTTTTTCTCCAATCCAGCCAATCCTTCCAGAATACCTTGTAAAGGCCTTTTAATGTGAACCTGGCTTGCTGACCCTCTCCATCCAATATTTTGAATTCGGATCTTCGGCGGATTAATACCGATAATTGAAGGAGGTTCTCCGGGGGACAAGTCAGCTCTTCTGTCAGAAGGCCTGCATTATAGGGGGGGGCACTCTGACGGTTCAGGATGGCTTTCAGACTTAAGCTGACACAGAATTTCTGGTATAATGCAACAGCTGAATTAAAGGAACGGTCGGATTTCAACCAATTGAGGATCTGGTCTTTCATGGGATAATGGTTTATTGCAAAGATGCAGTTGCCATGGTATCCGGGAAAGGACGAAAAAATGAATCAGAAGAGAAATTCTATGGAAATCTATAGTTCCTTAAAGATAAGTTCCATTTTCTTCCTGGAAATACCAAGAATACTCAGATGTTGCTTAACGATAAATTCAGGAACAGGTTCGATCTGAGACTGAAATACGATGGGCCTTGCTGCGCCTTCCAGATGCCATATCTCATGATCACCGGTATCATGGTCATGCACACAACCAACTACCTTTAGGAAGCTTCGGTATTTCCGGACAGAAATATTGGATATTTTGAAAGCCATGGATCAGTGAACCGGAATAGAAAAGGGCTCGTCGTACTTTTGAAAAGATCCATGTTGCATCAATGAATGCAAGGTGGGATTCTTCCGGATAACATTAAACATATCCGGCATTTCAACTTTTCTGACCCTTTCCTTTTCTACCTTCACTTTCCAGCCCAGCCTCTTTAATTCAGATTCAAAGGTGTCATTTTTAAGGGTGTAATTGATAAATTCCCCCAGTACTATCCTGAAAGAATCTTTGGCTGATGTGTCATCTAAACCATATCCAGAGAGATCAAGAACCGGACAATAAGCAATAATCGATTCTCCTTCTGAAAAAAGAATTACGGGAAGGATGAATTCCAGTTGATCATTTCCGTGCTTATAAACGCCTTTAGCTATCAGTTTGGACATTTAAGTGTTAAAAATTATTACCAGTCTTTAACGCAAATTTACGCATTTTGCTTGCAGGAAGAAAATTTGCAAGTGCAAAAATACGAAAAAAGCCGCCCCAGATGGAACGGCTTTTCACAATCGACCTAAACTTTATGAAATACCCAGACTTACACTACTTATTCAAAGGGTATATGTCAGCACTGGGTATTCAATGTGACCATTAAAATTAATTATGATCACATTAAAACACTATCAGGCTACCCTCTATAACCTGGACAGTTCGATAAATTTGAAACTAATGGCTCCATCTTTGAAGGCTTTGAGCTGCAACTTTGCACCAGCTGTTGCAGTCCAACCTGTACCACTGGCCAGGATGAAATTCCCACCCGTTGCAATGGTGCCCGGATAGGTTCCACCGGAACCCAGCAAGGTGTAAACATA
>JAPLDE010000166.1:0-17249 GCA_026391855.1 Bacteroidota bacterium
ATGTCCAGCCCGATATATTTGCCGTTTGTGAAATGATACCCGGGCTTGCCAATGCCAACCACCTGCTTGATTCAGCCATAAACCAGGCAGGACCACGGACCTTTGCCAGGGCTTCTGTAACCAATTACAGCAATGGTGACATGATCAACATGATTTATTTTGATCCCTCCAAACTCGTGCTGAAATCACAGGATGCGGTTATTACAGATGTGCGTGATATCAACATTTACCATTTCTACCTGCGGACTTCCGATCTGGGACAATCACCCGATACCATTTTTCTTACCGCTATCATATCGCACCTGAAAGCCGGTTCAACCGGCACCGATGAAAACAGACGGGCGGCCATGACCCTGAGCCTGATGAATTATCTCAATGCCCAGAATCAACCGGGCAATATGTTGGTTTCCGGCGACTTCAACTTCTATACAAGCAGTGAACAGGGTTATCAGAACTTCCTGAACTATTCCAATCCCTCATTCAGGTTTTACGACCCTATCAACCGGCCGGGTGATTGGAATTCAAACCCTTCTTTCGCTGATATTCATACTCAATCGACTCACTCAGGATCAAATGGTTGTGCCGCCAGCGGGGGATTGGACGATCGCTTCGATTTTATTCTTGCCTCCGCATCCATGATGACCGGCACACTTGGAATGCAGTGTATTACAAGTTCTTACAAAGCTGTCGGCCAGGATGGCCAGCATTATAACCTGTCAGTTAATGTCCCGCCCATTAATTTTTCAACCCCTCAGGTAGTGCTGGATGCCCTCTATAATATGTCGGACCATTTGCCTGTGGTCATGGACATGATGGTGGCTAAAACCCTTGCAGTGAAAGAACTTCACGATGATCCATTCAGTATATCCGTCCAGAATCCGGTGAAAAATCAAATACCGGGCTGGATAAAAAATCCATCCGGTTCATTAAATGTCGAATGCCTTGATGCCATTGGAAGACAGGTGTTTCCACCAGTAACTCTTCAGTTATCAGGCAACTCATTTGTAATCCCATTCGACAATCAAAAAACCGGGCTTTATATCCTCCGCTTTTTCGACACAACAGGTAAAAGTGTATATAAAAAGTTGCTGGTAAATTAGTCGTAAGGAATAAAACTCTCTTTACTGATCCCGCAAACAGGGCATATCCAGTCATTGGGAAGTTCTTTATAAGAAGTTCCCGGGGCAATACCTGAATCAGGGTCACCTTCCGCAGGATCATAAATATATCCGCAGGACGGACAAAGCCAGCATTGTTGCCCGGACTTGTCATCTGAAGGGGTCAACTTATCCTTTGCCTGGTAAGTGGGTGAATTCTTCGGGGATGCTGCCTTTCTCGTTTTCCTGTAATAGCGGTAGGTCATCGGCTCCTTACTCACCTTTAGCTCAACGGCAGCCTCAACCTGGCCGATAAAAAGAAAATGAGAACCAATATCAACAGATTTAACAACCCTGCACTCAAAGTAGGCAATCGTGTCTTCGAGCAAGATGGGAGCTCCGGTAACACCTATCATGTGAGAGAAGCCCGCAAATCTGTCCACAGTCGGATCGTTCTGATAACCAAAAACTGTTACAAGTTCTTTGGATACATCTTCATGAAGAACCGAAATCGAAAAGATCCCGCTTTCCTGGATGGCTTTCCTTGAACCATTATCTTTATGACAGGAAATGGCAATCTGGGGTGGTTCGGCAGTAACCTGAAAGGCTGTATTGGCAATATACCCGTGTAAACGGTCACTACCTGCCGTTCCAACGACATATAGTCCGTAAGAAAAAGCATAAAACGCATCGTAGTTCATTTGTCCTGGTTTAAGCACTCAAGATAAACAATATTCCAACATCCAGGAGATAACTCACCATCCAACAGGCTGATCGTTTTCATTCCTCGCTGGCATCCTTTAAAATCTCCCGGTAAGCGCTGAAAACATTGGCTCTGGATACAAATCCCACATATTTGCCATGATCGAGAACCGGTAAATTATAATTTTCGGTGTCATGAAATTTCCGGGCCACCTCTTCCATTGATTCCCCCAGTTGTACCACTGCATCAGGTATATACATAAGATCTTTCACCAATACTTTTCCATAAAGTTCCTGCTTAAAGATCATGCTACGGATATCGTTGATAAAGATCAACCCCTCGAAGTTACTTTCTTTGTCCACCACCGGAAATACGTTTCTGTCCGACCGTGAGATCTCCCTGACCAGATCCCCCAGATAATCTTTGATCCCTACAGTGTTAAAATTGGTCTCAATCAGGTTGTCTATCTTCATTTGTGACAATATAGCCTTGTCTTTATTGCGGGTCATCAGCTGTCCCTTTTCGGCCAGTCGTTTGGTATACAATGAATGGGGCTCAAAATAACTGATGGTGATAAAGGCAATGGTAGCGGTTATCATCAGCGGGATCAGCAGATTGTAGCCGCCGGTAGCTTCTGCAATCAGAAAAATGGCTGTCAGCGGAGCATGCATCACTCCTGCCATCACCCCCGCCATACCTACTAAGGCATAGTTCTTTCCCGACAACTCGGCCAGCCCTGTTTTTTGCACCACAGCCGTTAAAAAATAACCGGTTATTCCGCCAACAAACAAGGTAGGTGCAAATACTCCTCCTATACCCCCTGCCGCTGTAGTTACGGACATGGCAACAACCTTTAATAGAAGCACCAGGAATAAAATGATCAGAAAAACCCATGTATAGCTGGATATCCCGTTAAAAAAACTGCCGGTCAGGATATTCGATCCTTTCCCGCTGAGCAGCTCCATCAGTGAATCGTAACCCTCCCCGAAAAGTGGCGGAAACAGAAATACAAGTATACTGAGTGTAAGTCCTCCGAGAATTACCTTCGACCATCCGGAGGTGATCTTTTCGAATTTCTCTTCAATATACAAATTAGTCCGGGTAAAATATAAGGAAATCAGTCCCGATAATATACCCAGCAGGATAAAGAAAGGCAAGTCAATGATCCCGTATGATTCAGTCAGAGTAAAACTGAACAGTACGCCCTTTCCCATTAGTAATCCTGCAAGGGTGGCGCCGGAAACGGAAGCAATCAGCAACGGAATAAGGGACGACATGGTCAGGTCAAGCATCAGCACTTCCAGTGCAAAAGCCACACCGGCAATGGGAGCTTTAAATATTCCGGCAATAGCCCCGGCGGCTCCGCAACCGATCAGCAGGACCAGGCTCTTGTATTCAAGCCTGAATAACTTGCCCAGGTTCGACCCGATAGCTGAACCCGTTAAAACGATAGGCGCTTCCAACCCTACAGAACCTCCAAACCCAACTGTAATCGTACTCCCGGCCATTGAGCTGAAAAGGTCATGCTTCTTCAACCGGCCTCCTCCACGGGAAATGGCATACAAGATACGACTGATCCCGTGAGTGATATTGTCCTTAATCCAGTACCTGACAAGAATAAAACTGACCAACACGCCTACCAGCGGAAAAAGAAGAATCAGGAAGTTGATCTTGCTGAAAGGCAGATACACCGTCAATAAAACCCTCAGGTAATATACCGAATATTTGAGAACCACAGCGGAAAGTCCTGTAAGTAAACCAATTACCAGGCTCAGTATCATGATCAGGTAACGGTGCGACACCCTGCCTCTGGCCCATTGGAAAAAATCATCCGGCGTTTTTAGGTTTTCCATTCCGCAAAGTTAATTAATCCAGGCTTTTATATCTTTGCATCAGTTAGGAAACACAGAATCTGTTAGCATATGGCTATAAAAAAGATCATCACTTACAATCTCAATGGTATACGGGCTGCCCTTTCCAAAGGCTTACTCGACTGGATCAGGCAGGAAGATCCGGATATTATCTGCTTTCAGGAAACTAAAGCCCAGTTCGACCAGATACCGGTCATGGAATTTGAACTGGCCGGCTATCATGCCTATTTCAACTCCGCTTTAAAAAAGGGGTACAGTGGTGTCGGGATACTTACAAAAGATAAACCAGATCATGTCGTTGTCGGAATGGGGAATGAAAAATACGATAAGGAAGGCCGGGTTATCCGTGCTGATTATGGCGATATTTCTGTCATCTCTGTTTATCACCCTTCCGGGACCAGCGGTGATGAACGCCAGGACTTTAAATTCCAATGGCTGGAGGACTTTCTCGATTATACCGTTAACCTTCGGAAAGAAAGACCTAATCTTATCATATCGGGCGACTATAACATCTGTCATAAACCTATCGACATCCATGACCCCGTCCGGAATGCACACAGTTCAGGTTTTCTCCCTGAAGAAAGAGAATGGCTGACTCGCTTTATTGACTCCGGGTTTATTGATACTTTCCGCTATTTTCACCCCGACATTCCCCATCAGTATACCTGGTGGAGCTTTCGTATGAATGCCCGCGAACGGAATCTCGGCTGGAGAATCGACTATAATATGGTCACCCTGCCCTTAGAACAAAAACTCGCCGGTGCCGGAATTCATCCGCAGGTTAAACATTCCGACCACTGTCCGGCTTCTCTTTTTCTAAATTTTTAATAGTTAATTAATTAATATACATATGGTTATGAAAAATTACCCGACCTCTTTCCTGGTTTTCTTCCTTTCGTTCTCCTTACTGTTCTCCTCCTGCATATCATTGAAAAAATATAATGAAACCGGAAGAAATTACCAGAAATGTAAAGATGAGAAAGCAAACCTGGAAAAACAATTTAAGACACTGAATGATAAATATACTGAACTGGAAAGTGTTTCCAAAAAAATGCTGGTGGAAATGCGCCAGCTTATAAGTGATACCGCAAGCCTCAGAAAGGAACTGATGTATAAAATTGCAGAAATGAAAGAAGTGTCCAACCAACTGGATGCATTGCAGGTTTCCACAGGAAATTCCGCCAAGGGCACTGAAAAGGAACTGCGGTTGCTGTTGCAGGACTTCCAGAAGAACAAAGACATCCTGCTCCAAAAAGAAGACAGCCTGAAAAAAATGGACAAAGAATTGAAAGAAAGAGAGCTCAACCTGAAAAAACTGACGGTAAAATTCAAGCAAAAAGAAGCCCGTGTTATTGAACTGGAAAGGATATTGAATGCCAAGGACTCCGTAGTGAATGCCCTGAAAAAAAGTGTCAGCGACGCCTTGCTGGGATATTTCAATAAAGGCCTTTCGGTTAGCTTGAAAAATGGGAAGGTGTATGTTTCGATGGACGAAACCCTGTTGTTCGCCTCAGGAAGCTGGCAGGTCGGAACTCAGGGTATCGAGGCTATTAAAAAACTGATTAGAGTCCTTAAAGAAAACCCTGACATAAATATTATGGTTGAAGGTCATACCGACAATGTGCCTTATAAAGGCGCCGGCCAGGTAAAGGATAACTGGGATCTTAGCGTTATGCGCGCAACGGCTGTAGCAAAAATCATACTCGAAAATAGTGAAATACAGCCATTTAGAGTTACAGCTGCCGGGAAAGGGGAATATTTACCGCTTGACCATTCCAATTCCAAAGAGGCAAGGGCCAAAAACAGAAGAACAGAAATCATCCTTACTCCTAAACTGGATGAGCTCCTGAAAATTATTGAATCAAATTAGCCATCCGGTTTAGCTGCCCTTTCTTTTCATACCTTTAATACCTGTAATTTTATCAGGGAATCCTTATGGAAGATCGTATCCGCCTTCTTTACCTGGAAGATAATCTCCAGGATGTTGAGCTGATGAGGGCTGTGCTCCGTCGGGAAGGTCTGAATGCTGATCTCAAACATGTAGAAAGCGCAGGTGAATACCTGAAGGAGATACAAGGTCATTGGTATGACGTCATTCTCTCCGATTACGACCTCCCTTCTTACTCAGGAGAAATGGCTTTTCACGCAGCCAGGGCAGAGGCTCCGCTAACTCCTTTTATCATTGTTACCGGGGCGCTGCTGGAAGAAAAAGCTATCGAACTGATCCGTAACGGGGTAACGGATTATGTGATGAAAAACCACCTTTCAAGGCTTGTCCCTGCTGTTCAGCGTGCTATTGATGAAGCCAAAGAAAAGAAATTGGCTGAAACGTCTCTTCACCTTCTCGCTGAAAATGAAAGAAAACTAAAATTGCTGGTAAATAACCTTCCGGGAATTGCTTACCGTTGCCGTTATGACCGGGACTGGACCATGGAATACATGAGTGAAGGCTGTTTCGGGCTGACAGGATACCAGGCAGGTGAAATCATACACAACGCTCTTGTAACCTACAATAACATTATCCACCCTGATGACCGCCTGAAAATATGGGAGGAAGTGGAGCAAGCCATGGAAATGCAACAACCCTATACCCTCGAATACCGGATACTGACCAGATTAGGAGAGATTAAATGGGTGTGGGAAAAAGGGAACAGCCATCTTGATGAAACAGGTCAGATCGAGAGCCTGGAAGGACTGATCATCGACATCACCACTCAGAAAAAATTTGAACATGAACTGAGCAAATCCGAGGCACAGTTTAAAGCCATCTTCGAAAGCACCAAAGATGCCATTGTGCTTTTCAGGGACGGAAAAATTTTCCAGGCAAATCCTGCCTTTAAAGAACTTCATGGATATGCCGCCAATGAAGATATTTCCCATATCTTAACTTACGACCTGGTAGCAAACGAGGAAAAGGAGAGGGTTATGTCGTATCAGAAAAAACGACTGCAGGGTATAAAAGCTCCCTCTTTTTACGAAACACTCGGGCTCAAAAAAGATGGTACAACCTTTCCAATAGATGTCAATGTGTCGCCGATAATCCTCGATGATGAAACCTATGCAGTATCCATCATCAGGGATATCTCTGAAAGGAAAAAACAGGAAAAAGAGATCAGACTGAATGAATCCAGGCTCGAAAGCCTGCTCAGAATATCACAGTTTAAGGCTGATAGTCTGCAGGAACTGCTTGACTATGCCCTGGACCAGGCTGTTAAGCTTACCTGCAGTAAAATGGGTTATTTAATGGATTATAATGAATTAACCCTGGAATTTTCCCCAAATACGCTCTCCAAAGAAGTTAAGGCCCTTTGTTTATTGCCTAAATTGACCAACTCACTCTTATTGCAGGATACAGGCCTGTGGGGCGAAGTTGTCAGACAACGCAGGCCGGTGATCAACAATTCCTTTTCAGAGCCCCACCCACTGAAAAAAGGATTTCCCCCTGGTCATGCCCCTATACTTAAATTCATGTCCCTGCCCGTTTTCTTGGACCAGGATATTATGGCTGTTGTTGGCGTTGCAAATAAAGAAGAGGATTACAATGAGGCCGATATCCGGCAACTTACCCTTCTGATGGATACGGTCTGGAAAATTTACGAAAGAGCCAAAAACACCAGTTTCCTCAATAAAGCCAAAGAAGAAGCCGAACAAATCAGTCAGATAAAGTCCAATATTTTAAAAAACCTGAACCACGAATTCCGGACCCCCATGAATAGCATCCTCGGGTTCGCCGACCTGCTCTCAAGAAGCCTCACTAAAACAGAAGATCTCCATATGGCAGGAATCATCCATCTCTCTGCCATCAGATTGATGGATACCCTGAACTCCCTGATCAATCTGGCTGAACTTGAATCCGGTGAATTTCTTATAAATCTGAAGGTAATCCCTGTCATACAGCTGATCCGGCATTCTGTCGGCAAATTTTCTGACCAGGCCAAACAAAAAAACCTGTTAATACTGTTCGATGATCCTCCTGAATGTTATGTGCTCGCCGACCCCCTTGCCCTTCAGATCGTATTCGATAAAGTGATCGGCAATGCCGTTAAATTCACTAATACCGGAAGCGTCACCATTAGTGTGGATAAACTTTGTGAAAAGCACTCAGATTGGATAGAAGTGAAAATCACGGATACCGGGATCGGGATACCGGAAGACCAGATGAAAATGATCTTCGAAGCATTCTATCAGATCAGTGAAGGGTACAGCCGGGCCTTTGAAGGTTCAGGCCTGGGATTGGCCTTAAGCAAAAAACTGATCAACATGATGAACGGAGAGATCTTCTTCTCTTCTAACCACGCGTCAGGCTCTGTCTTTACTATCCGTATCCCTCCGGGTACTTTGGTCGTTACTGAACCGTCCCGGCTGAAAACAAAAAATGCCGGAGTCACTGCCGGTACTTTACCTGGTATGGGTATTCTTCCGGAAATACTCCTTGTGGAAGACAATCCACTGAATAAAGAACTGGTTTGCATTTATCTCAGGGGAAAAGCCAGCATCGACCACGCTTCCAGTGGTGAGACGGCCCTGAATATGGCTCGGAATAAACAGTATGACATCGTCCTGATGGACATTAACCTCGGCCCGGGTATCAACGGGCTGCAAGTCACAAAGAAAATAAGAGAATGGGAGGGATATAAAAACACTCCTATTGTCGCTGTAACCGGGTATACCTCCGAAACCGACAAAAGAAGACTGCTCGATGGCGGCTGTTCCCAATATCTGCCCAAACCATTCAGTAAAATCCAACTTCTCGAAACATATCAGATCGTCCTTTCCTCCCTTCAATAAACCCCCTCTCCTCCAGAGAAAAGATGCGCTTTCCACTAATTCATAACCTTCATCACCTTCATAACCTCCATAACCTTCATAACCTTCATAACCTTCATAACCTTCATAACCTTCATAACCTTCATCACCTTCATCACCTCAATCACCTCAATCACCTCAATCACTTTTATCACCTTTATCTCTTTGTCACAAAAAACATTATCTTTGTCGCCTTACCCCGGGAGTTTAGCTCAGCTGGTTTAGAGCGTCTGGGTCACAACCAGAAGGTCACAGGTTCGAATCCCGTAACTCCCACTCCTCCTGCAACAAAGAATCCCTGAATTTTTCACTTTTTTGAATATGACAGATACTGGCCTTAGTCACAGTATTGATTATTTATCCGGCAGGCTGAAATAAAAGGTTGCACCCTTGTCAGGCTCAGCTTCTGCCCAACACCGGCCTCCATGGCGGGTAATTATCCGGTTGACTGTAGCCAGACCGATTCCTATCCCTTCAAAATCGGTCGGCTTATGAAACCGTTTAAAAACCCCGAACAAATTATCAGCATACTTCATGTCAAACCCGGCACCATTGTCCTTGATAAAATATACTGTTCCCTGATCTTGTGAATAACTCCCAACTTCAATGACTGCCTTTTCTTTTTTTGAGGTGTATTTTATGGCATTGGATATCAAATTGGCCCAGACCTGGCGAATGAGAGGATAGTCGCCGGTCGTTTTGGGCAGAAATCCCTTTTTAATTTCAATTGATCTTGTTTTTATGTCTTCCTCAAAGAGCTGAAAGCCCAGCTGTACAAGCTGACCCATATCGATTGGAATTTTTCGAATCTCTGTGAGGTTTAATTTTGAAAAAGAAAGCAACGCCTGTATCAGTTTTTGCATCTCCCCCACAGAATTGGAAACAACCGAAAGGTAACCAAGCTCTTCCTCGGTAAGTGGAGATGTCCTGTTTTCAAGAAATAACCGGATAAATCCGTTAATATGTCGTAGTGGTGCCTGTAAATCATGGGAAACTGAATAGCTGAATGCTTCCAACTCTTTGTTTACGGTTTCAAGCTGGGTTGTACGCAATGCTACCCTTTTCTCTAATTCCTGGTAAAGTCTCACATTTTCAATAGCCCTGAAATGAAACCTGATGTTTTTCGGCCCAATAAATACCAATAGCGCCTATTGGTTCCAGAGTATTCACCGGGATCATCAGCAGGCTCCTTATAAAAGTTGATTTATATAAATCAATCGGAACCCTGGCATCATTATAAATATCCTCAATAATGACGGGCTGTTTATTAATCATCGCCCAACCGCTCACACAACTGTCCATCGGGAAACGTTGCCCTTTCCACAAGGGCTCAATGGCCTCTTCTTCAGCATAAAAACACTGATCTCCTTCCCGAAGGATAAAGGCCGACCCATCTGCCTTCATTAGAGTCCCTATTGACTTTTTAATTATTTGAAAAATGGCACTTAAATCCCTGGCGGAAGTCAGCTCTTTTACTGAGATAGTAAGGTTCTCTAAACTGGTAATCAGGTGTTTGTTCCTCTCTTCTGCCATTTTCCGGAGAGAGATATCCATTGACAAAATAAAAATACCCTCCGGAACAGGCTGTATACTAAATTCGAAATAACCTGAAGTACCATCCAAAAAAACAAATTCACTTTCAATATGGTGAACAGATCTTTCCTTCATGCATTGCTTTTCGATATCGAACAATGAAGTGGATTCGAGATCGGGCCATACTTCCGTTACCATTTTACCTAACAGTTCTTCTTTGGACCTGCGATAATGCTTCTCTGCCGCTTTGTTCACATACAGATATCTCCAGTCATACCCGATGATTTGACAACCTTCAATCATATTATCCAGGGTGGAACGAAAACGCTCCTCACTTTTCAGATGTTCACTGATCTCATTCTCCAGAAGCGAGGCATACTTTCTTAATTCTTTTTCTGCCTTCTCGGTTTGCTGCATTTTATCTTCGATCTTCCTGACCAGCACCTCATTATATTCTTTTAATACGACAGTATCGGAAACAGGGATTATTTCTTTGGACTTGAAATGGCTGTTCTGTACGTCTTCAAGAAAATCATTAATAAGCTTCAGGAATACATCAGGCTCCTGCGGCTTCAAAATAAAGCGATCAGCCCCCAGACCTAAGGCATATTCTTCATCACGGGCGTCTGTATAGGTTGCCGTATAAAAAAAGAAAGGAATATCTTTTAATCCTTCGTCCATTTTACACTCACGGCACAACGTAAATCCATCCATCACCGGCATTAGAATGTCTGCTATGATCAGGTCAAAATGCTCCTTACGTAAAACCTCCAATGCTTCCAGTCCATTCCTGGCTCTGGAGGTCCGGAACCCGTTTAACCCGAGGTTGACTTCAAGCAGATAAAGGTTTTCTTCTTTATCATCGACAATGAGTATGGCTGACATAGTGTTATCCTCCGTTATTTAAAGATATGTCTTCATTTGCGTAATAAAGGTATCCGGGTCAATGGGTTTCTCAATATAGCCGGTGGCTCCTGACTCAAAAGCCTTCTCTTTATCACCGGTCATGGCATAAGAGGTAACTGCAATTATAGGAATTCTCTTTAATCCCTCTATAGCCCGGAGCGCCCGGGCGACAGCATATCCATCCATCTCAGGCAACTGTATATCAAGAAGAATAGCATCAGGCATTTCAGACCTTGCCTTCTCTATTCCATCCTTTCCAGTAAACGACTGAATCACTGTGTAATCATGGCTTTCAAGCAGGTAAGTGAGCATATACATGTTCTGGATATTGTCTTCAATGATCTGAATTTTCATTTTTATACTCATATTAATTAGATATAGGAAATTTAACCGTAAAAGTACTTCCCTTCCCTGATTCAGATTCCACTTCTATTGACCCGTTCAGCAATTCCAGCAATTTCTTGCAGATAGATAAACCCAAACCGGAACCCTCATGTTTCCTGCTAAGCCCGGTATCGATCTGCGAGAATGGTTTAAAAAGATTGTCCATTTGTTTTTCCTCAATTCCTATTCCCGTATCAATAATACGGACAGTAAAGGATTGATCGCTGTCAGAGCATTCGATGCTGACTGATCCGGATTCGGTAAATTTGATCGCATTATTCACCAGGTTCAGCAGTATTTGCTGGATTCTCAGTTTATCACTCGTAATATCCTGAATATCCGTATTGATGGAAGTAATTAACCGGAGATTTTTCTTTTCGGCAAACGGATTCATCGTTTCACTCACCTTGTTTATCAAATCCGGAAGATTAAATGTATGTATGTTCATTTGTAACTGTCCTGCCTCAATTTTTGAAATATCCAGAATATCATTGATCAGCGACAGTAAATGCCTGGCGCTTTGTTGCGCCATTCCCAGTTGTTTTTTCTGCTCAGAATTTAAAGGTCCGGGATGTTCCTGCATCAATATGCCGGTAAAGCCAATAATGGAATTAAGGGGTGTACGGAGTTCATGCGACATGGTGGCCAGGAAGGCAGACTTCAGCTTGTCGGCGGATTGGGCATTTTCCTTCTCACGTTCTAATTCAGCTGTTCGCATTTTCACCAGTTCCTCCAGGTGATCACTATTAAAGATGAGCTCTTTCTCTGCATGGTCTCTTTCGTTTTTCCATTTCAGCAATTGAGACAACATCTTGTTAAACTGGTTATACAATATACCCACCTCGTCATTTCCCTGGGCCTCAAGTTGAATGGTAAAATCCTGGTTTTGTGAAATTGATGCGGTTAATTCAGCCAGTTTTAAAACCGGGGAAGAGATCACTTTTTGTAAACGGTTTGCTATAATAATAACCGGAAAGATAAGGATGAGGATGAGGATGACCATTACCAGCAGGTTATTGACTAGTTTTTCATTGACGGCAGCAGCAGAAATCCTGAAAAATAATGTACCGAAATTTTTTCCTTCATAGTTTACAGGGTGGTATATATATAAAAATCCTTTCGAATAACCATTCTTCGTTTTACTATTCTGTTGGAAAGAATATTTTTCATCGGGATTTCTGTGGTATGAAGCAAAAATTTCGTTATTCGCATTAAATATACAAGCGTCTAACACTGAGGGTATTGCATCTAATTTGGCTAACACATCCCGGGCTTCATCTTTATAATCAAAAAGTAAGGGAACTACTGAATACTGGGCAACCAGGTTTGCATTCAGGATGGCATTCTTTTTCATCTCCTGTTTAATGCTCAGCATATCAAAAACCAGGTAGGTCACTAACCCGGCAACCAGAGAAATTATCCCGGCGAAGGTAATAATGACGACCAGCTTAGTCTTAATAGTTTGGTCTTTAAAGGATCTCATTCTATTGTCGGATTAATTATCTTGGAAACTCGAAGTAAACGGTAGTCGATGATGAATCTGGC
The DNA here is from genome assembly GCA_026391855.1 of Bacteroidota bacterium. Taxonomy (GTDB): domain Bacteria; phylum Bacteroidota; class Bacteroidia; order Bacteroidales; family CAIXZF01; genus JAKLIX01. The sequence goes on from JAPLDE010000166.1 coordinate 12,846, forward strand.
ATCCTGCATCGCTTTCTGATTAATTTCGAATCGCAGTTTGCTTTCGTAGATATAATAATTAATAAAGCAACCGGCTTCGGCATACCCTTCCGAATCAGAAATGGTAAGCACAGGCTTGTCTTTAACATAACCCAGCACTTTTTTTAATTCCTCCTTCCCGACATCAGCGATAAATAATATCTGGCACTCATTTAACTGTTTGATGTTATTAATATAAACTATCTTAACTTTTTTATCCTTTATCTTTTTATTCTCATATACCTTCTCAAGCATATCACCGAATGGGTTCTGGCCATATACTGCTATGACAAACTCATGGGACATATCACTTTTCTGATTACCGGCCGGCCAGGTGATAAACATGGATAATTTTTCAAAAGCCACTGCTTTCATTGTATATTCAGAAGATTGTGAAAACACATCCGCACCGGGGTACCAACAGCAAATTATTAAGAGAATTAACTGAATCAGCCGTTTGTTAATTAATGAATAGTAATATTGATTGATCATTTTTAAGGCTAATAATAAGCGGTAATTTCGCTGAATAAATCCATACTCTTGTCAAAAAGTCATTTTGATCCCTAACATGCAGGAAAATCCGGGGTTTTTAAACTGCCAGGGAAGGTTGCAATTATTGTCGGTGATGTTATAAACCTGAGCAAAACAATCCATGGTGAAAATGTCGCTCGTGGCTACCAACTGGGATAAGTATGTATTGAGGATCATGCCCGGAGTGTACCATTGGTGGTCTCTTCTTGAAATTCCATCATAGTATCCGTCGTTATAGTTGAGGGAGGGTGAAAATTCCAGTCCGAAAGAAGTATGAAGAGATGCCCCCACATTGATGATATAAGTCGGAGAAAACGGAATGTTCACGTTATTCTGGTCCGGGTTCAGATCGTTCTTAATATTTGATATTATATACGTTGCATTGATGTACCAGGAGAGGTTGGAAAAGATTTTCTGTGTCAGTTCAATTTCTCCACCGCCAGCGGTTGATTCAGTGTTGATCGATTGTGTCTGGGAGGGATTACGGCAAACTACATTATCCACTATACCATCCTGAACGACAGTATAAAATCCACGTACACTCATTTTGAAACTGGCAGGAAATTTACATTCCACGCCCACATCAATACCTATACCGTTTTCCGGTTTAAGTCCCGGGTTTGGCAATTGGCCGTTGTGGCCGGGAATCCCGAGATCAGCCGTAGAGATCGTACCACCGGTAGCCTTAAGCCCGGGAGTACTGAAACTGCTGCCGCTGTTAGCATAAACAGCAACCTTTCTGCTTAGGGTATATTTCAACCCGGCACTCCATAAGAGCTTGTTCCATAATACCTTATTGTCAGCCGGATTATTACCATATACCAGATCAATGGTGTTCTGAATAAAAGCCATCCTCAGTCCGCCGCGAACGATCAGCTTTGAGGCCGGCCTCCACTCTTCCTGTAAATACAAACCTCCCTGTACTGCCGAAGATTTGTTCCCGAAAATCTGGTATCCGAGCAAGGGATCCATCCAGGTAAAATATCGTGCACCCTGATAATCAGCGCCGATACTCAGACCGCCTGACTTTCCGTGAAGCCATAAAAAGGATAAGTCGGCCGGAATGATCAACTGGTTCACACCATTGTTTGATGTCAGGGTATCGATCACCCCGGATCTGCTTTCCTGCCATGTCCGGTCATAAGTGCGTATCCCGATATGAGACTGCATACTGAAACGGTCATTAAATTCAATATTATAACCCACATTAACGGTGCTGTACTGGTGAGCGTAACCTTTATAGGTCCGGCCGGTATTCCCTTCGTGCCAGCTTTTCTGGCAAAAAACTGTAAGCTTCTGCTTTTCACAATCATCCAGGAAAAGGGTCAACCCTCCGTAAATTTTTGTCTTTTGATATTCAGGGTCATTTTTCATGTTCAGCCAGGACCCTGCAACACCATATTTCGTATAATCGGAAATTTCATAGGTCGAACCGACAAAATAGTTTAACCTGTCCACCCTGTTTTGATGAAAAATTTGTCCGTTCAGGGTATTATAGGAACCATAAGCCGTCTGAAGGGTTGTTTGCTTCTTCTCCACCTTGTCTTTTAATATCAGGTTGACAGTTCCCGCAAGGGGGCATTGACTACCTGCAAAATCCTGTGAGAGGTAATTTGGATATATAACAGAGGCAGGTCCCCGCTGCACTTCAATATGGTCGATAGCGTTCAGATCGAGCGACATGGGATCCATGAAGGCATCAATGGGCAACCCCTGTAACATATATGTGCTGTATTTGGGGCCTATTCCTCCGTAAGTTCCCCAATTAGCGTCATTTCGTGAGAGAACGCTCACCGAAGCCCCGGGAAGCTTGGCTATCGCCTCACAAACATTACGATTGCCGTAAATGGTGCTTTCTATCTCTTCCCTACCAATTACATCGACTTTCTGAGTAATATTATTAACTGTCTGAGGAAGCTTTGAAGGGGTGATCACAACATTCAAAAAGTCACTTAGCGTTAACTCAAACAGCTGGTCAACCGCTTTCCCGGGGATGGTATCCTGACCATATACAGTTGAAATTGCCACGCTCATAAAAAAACAAATGGCAATTATCACGATTTTTTTCATTTCAGTTGGTTTCTTACATCCATAATACGTTTAGAATAAAAACATTCATTGAAAGAAAAGTGATCCATTGTGGTCCCGGTCCTCATCTTTGCAGAACAGGCAGTTGAATTCACAGAAATGACAGGAATAGCACATGGGTAAGATCACTATTAACAAAAATCATTTGCAGATTGTCAATAAAAATATGTATACAAAATCTTATCGAAATAAGCTAAATACGTATGATTAATATAGTAAAGATAGGAAAATTTTATCTGAAATGGTATCGTTTGGCAGCAAAATTAAAAAAACCACCAGGAAAAAGGGTGCAAGATTGTTTGGCCCCTGATTATAACCTCGCATGACAATAAAAAACCATAGCTGATATTATATACATGATTTTCTGTGATATGCGAAATTAAAATTATGACTGATTGGCGTCTTTTTGTTGAATATGTATGTATCTGTGTGTATATTTACATGTTTATTTTATTATAACTGATTTCTAAAACAATGAAAATGGAGATCCATCAGGATAAGACAAAAGAAGATCTTATTAAAGAGTTACTTGAATTAAAGCAGGAGTATATCTCCTTAAAAAAATCATTCACTGCTGTAAATGAGCTTAAGCAGGAAGAGGTGATATCGAGGGAATCCATGTCTTTAACTGAAGCCATTCTCGAATCCATCCAAAACGGAATTCTGGTAGTCAACAACGAGGGAACCATCATCAGAACCAATGAAAATTTCTATCAGATGTGGCATATACCCAGTGCCGTCCTCGCTTCGGCAGATAATAATGCACTGCAGGACACCATACTCGTGCAACTTGAAGATCCTGATAGTTTTATCATTAATATCACGGAATTAAATGAAAAACCTGAAGCTGACAGCTTTGATAGAATAAAGCTTAAGGATGGACGCGTTTTTGAACGAATTTCGAAACCTATTTACCTTGATGGTGAACTAAAAGGAAGAGTCTGGTCTTTCCTCGACATCACCGAACGCACGCAGACAGAAGAGAAACTTTATCTGGCAAGAATTGATTGGGAAAACACTTTCGACTCAATCACAGATATGATAACCGTCCATGATAAAAACTATAATATAATCCGATCAAATGCTGCTGCGGATAAATATTTAGGACTACCTGAGCTTGAAAAAGTACTTGAAAGGAAATGTTTCAAATATTACCATGGTACTGATAATCCACCTGAAGGCTGTCCAAGTTGCATTTGTTTAAACACTGGTTTACCTAATATATTTGAATTTTTCGAACCACATTTGGATTTGTTTCTTGAAATACGGGCAATACCCAGAATAGACCTCTTTGGTCAACTTAAAGGATTGATACACATTGTACGGGATATAACCGAGCGTAAGCAGGCAGAGAAAGATCTCATACTTGCCAAAGAAAAAGCGGAAGAAAGTGATCGTTTAAAATCTGCATTCCTTGCCAATATGAGCCATGAAATAAGAACCCCCATGAACGGCATACTGGGCTTTACTGATTTACTTAAAGAGCCTGGTCTCACGGGTGATAACCAACAAAAGTATATCCAAATCATCGAAAAATGCGGAACCAGGATGCTTAATACCATAAATGATATTGTTGATATTTCGAAGATAGAGTCCGGGCTTATGGAAGTCGTTATTGAGGATTCAAATATTTACGATCAGATTGATTACATTTACACATTCTTTAAACCTGAAATTGAAGGTAAAGGATTGAAGTTTTCTTTCAAAAAATTTATGCCACCACAAGAATCTATCATAAGAACAGATCGTGAAAAGATTTTTGCCATC
>JAPLDE010000166.1:17333-17842 GCA_026391855.1 Bacteroidota bacterium
AGACACTGGTATAGGTATTAGCCGGGACAAGACTCAAATTATTTTTGAAAGGTTCAGGCAGGCAGATTATGAATATTCAAGATGGAATGAAGGATCAGGCCTTGGATTATCCATTTCAAAAGCTTATGTGGAAATGCTCGGTGGAAAAATCTGGCTTGAAAGTGAGGTAGGACAAGGCGCTGCATTTTATTTTACTATCCCTGACAATCCAGTTATAGAAAAAAAAGCCGTTTTTGAAAATGATACCAACACTAATGATGAGGATGATCAGGGTAATGCTTTAAAAATATTAATAGCTGAGGATAACGAACAATCGGAAGTGCTGTTGGCAATTGTTGCAAAAAAGTTTAGCAAAAAAATTTTAACAGTAAGGACCTGTTAGTAAATAATATTTACGTTTTATTTTTTTTAGGTTTTATTGTATAGTTCCATTCTCCATGAAAAGTATGAGGAAAAAGATTGACCTATTTCAGTTCCTCGTCCGTAACTGAGATTCCTTTCTCGTAATC
>JAPLDE010000206.1 GCA_026391855.1 Bacteroidota bacterium
ACCAATGAGCTCCCCAGTCATTGGAAACAAAGAGACGCCCCCTTGTTGAGATACATTTAACAATACTGTCATGAACAGAAAATCTCAAATTTATCTGTTCCTGGAGATTAACTTGATTCAATAATGTGGAAGAGTCTGAACTACAAAGCCATCCCCTTTCCTCATATTATATGTTTGTTTATTATGTATGTTGCCATCAATATTTTCGAATATTTTATCAGATGTTTCAGCAAGCTCCAGATTCAAAGGTTCATCAAAGTTATTTATAATTATTTAATCAGAATTTTGCCTGTTTCAATTAATCTACTATCACTTCTTTTAATTAAATAGAAGTACAATCCTTGATGAAGAAAATCGGTGTGGATAACATTTGATCCACTGTTAAGTTTATTTTTAGCGACTAAACGCCCCGAGAAATCAAATAAATTCATTTCTCCTGAAATGCTTGGGAAATCTACTAATAATTCATCCTTGACCTGATGAACTATCGTATTTCTTGAATTATGAGGCGGATTATTTTCAATTCCATTTGCCTGACCCTCACCATTCAAATCTTTTTTAATAATATACAAATCACTCTTAAAGTTCGGTCCATTATTAACCCAATCGTATCTTTGGCAGGCAACAATAAATCCCTGGTCCTGGGTTGTAAGAATGCGTGGAAAAACGTATGCAGCATTTTGACCATATTTTTTGTGCCAGATTAATTCTCCGTTTGAATTAACCTTGTTAACACTAATCCATACATCTCTCATATCCCAAGGAAGATAAAAGAGTGCACCCATGTCTGACATACTTACAATATATATTTGCTGTTGATTGATAAAATCAAACGCGTTGTTTGATATCTGGTTATTAGTATCTTGATTCTGATATGTGTACATCGCACTGATAGTAGTATCAATGGATCTTTTCAATAAGACAATATCACCAACAGGATCAGGTAATCCTGGTACAAGTCTTAAGCCGTAACCAATTGTTAAAAATGTACTGTCATCAAGCAACTTACAAGTAGGTTGTGAAACGAGAACTTGAAAAGTGACGTATTTTACCCACATTAAACTATCATGATCAATATTTTTACTAAAATACCACAATGAATTTGAACTGAGTACTCTAAATTCATCCTTAACCTGATGGTAAATCAAAATTGGAAATTGACCAAATGAGTTTGTTTCGAGAATGCTTTCAATAATCTGTCCTGTTTTTGTAACTTTCATTACAAACATACCACCATATGGAGGTAAACTATCGTTGCTATTACCAGCAATATCGAATAATGTGTCTGATTCTTTATATACTGATGAAATTATTGAAGTTGTTAGAGGCAGAATTATATATCTTTTAGAATAATGTGTAAGATTAAGGTCGAAACTAATTATTACTCCTTCACCTTTATTTGTTAATGTATCCTGCAAGGAAGCAAAAGCTACTACAGAATCATTGCAAATTGTTGCTGTAAGACAATCTGTTATTGCGTATCCAGGTTCTGTAATACTCAGTGAATCAATAATATCACCAATAGAAGAGACTTTATAGGCCATCAAGTCAATTGGATGAACTTCATAATTTTGGTCATAATAAACCCTATTGGTAATTATTATAAAATCATGATTTGGTGTTTCAATTAATGGACCAATCTTAGGTGAATAAAGTGTATGGTATTGTTTCTCAAATCCTTGACAATAGCAAAAATTATTAAAAAATATACATATACATATCAATGCTAAGTAATAATGTATTTCACTGATGGTGTGTCGTTTGCAACGACTATGTAAATGTTGATGAATTTTATTTATTACTACCATAAAATCAATGTGTTATAATACATTATTAATGTTTTCAATTATTCTAAATAAGGGACTATCAGAAGTACTCAAAATCATTGTAATACCGAAGTCCTCAGTACAATATTCAGACTGCCATACACCGCTAGTGAATTCATTTTGAAAATATTTAATAGCAGATACTCCTATTGTGGGTCGTGAGTAAAAGGTATTGCTTTAGCATACCATCCTACAAAAAAATGTACAAAATCCGGATTAGCACCATCAACATGCTGAGCATAACATCCCATTTTCCATAATATGGCATCATAATTAGAATAAGCATATCTTACATGATTACAGAACCACCATGCATCACCTAATCTTCCGTTACAATAGCCGTAAAGCAGTAATGGTAACAGGTAATTTCCAGCCCACATTTTGTTCCACATGTAAGCTATGTGACCATTTCCATCTGGCCAATAATCTGTTGCAATAAGTCCAGAGTAATGAGGAAAGGGAACATAAAACTGGTTGTAAAAAGCTGCCTGATGCTTTTGGTTCCCGAGAGGAGTGCAAGGATTAATATGATTTGTTATCTCATAGTTAAGGATAGGATAGTTTGGGGCAGCACCCCAAGAAGGATCCCACGCTGGATAGACTTGAGTATACGGAATTGGGGAGGAATTTGTATTTTCTGGTAATACTGGTATATGCGTATGTTCATAAGATGTAATAATCTTAACTTCTATTTTAAGGTCTGTAGATAGACTAGATACATTTATCATTACCATTTGTATGAATTTCTCAGCATCCAAATAACGTACTAAGGTATCTTCAATTTGGACATAGGCGGCAATCATGTCATAAGGATTAAGGAAAATTGAATCGACAGTTGAATTTTCATCATCAATTGGAAGAGTGACAATAAAACTATTTACAACATCAGCTGCAAGGCTATCATTAAAATTTGCATAGTCAAAATTTGAATTGGCCAAAAGATTCCACAATACATGTTCGATAGGAATTGAGGGAAGCTTGTCACTCATTCTATTATCTCTGAATGCTGAATCTTGATTTCTGATTTTTTTAATCATTAGATAAACAGAATCTTCTGGTGGTTGCCACTGAAGAATAGTTTCAATGTTTCCACTTTTTATCATGTTTGAGTACTTTGAGATTTGAGGATTTTGAGATTTTTCTTCATATTTTTTGCACGAAAAAAACATAAATGTTATCAAAAAAAACACAGTTACACAAAAAATCCCTGATAATTTTGTTTTTGATTTCATAAGGGTAAAATATAAATTAGAAAAATAATTAACACTTAATTACATAAAGATAGTAAAATATCTCAACTATTTTAGAGAAAAGTTATTAACAATTTAATGATATTAAATATTGATTATGTCTGTATGCTGGGATTAAGTAAATTTAACCGTTGTAATTTTAATTTTTATTATGCCGTAGATACATTCAAAGAGCTAATATTTTTTTAACCGTTTGCAAAAGCTTGTCCTGAGGGAGATTTTATTGAATACAAATTGAAAATATCCTCCTTTGTGAATTCCTTATTTTTCCTTCTGTCCTTTGTGTCTATTAAAAGGCCAACTATTTGAAAGAACGTAAGTTGTTAATAATTAGCTTTTTAGTTCACCACTAAGGGCGCTTAGGATTTCACTAAGGATTTCACAAAGGGAAATTGAAGTCAGTGAGTTTCAGGGTAAGAATGAAATATCTCTGCGCAGAGGCGCAGAAAGCTTAATTATTAATTTGCCTTCAGCCGGTTACTCTCAGCCTCTTCCTCCTTATCTTTAGAAAAAATATTTAGAAAGTATATTATGAAGAAGATCTGCCTGACGTTGATCGTTTGTCTGGTTTTTTCGCAGCTGTTTTCCCGGAATATGTACCGGCCTTCTGCACGGATAATTCTTCAATAACTGGTATTAATACAGGGGAAGCAATCATGATGGATAATACAGAAAAGCCTAATATACTGATAGTTGACGACAGTGAAAACAATATTTTCCTGTTGGAAGCATATCTCAGCCTTTTCGATATCAATATCCTGAGGGCCCTTTCGGGGCAGGAGGCATTGGATATGATCCAGGGCAGGGAATTAGCCCTGGCGCTTATCGATATCAACATGCCTGTAATGGATGGAATTGAACTGGCAACCCTGATCACTAACGACAAAAGCAGGAACACAGTCCCAATCATTTTTATTACAGCTTATCCCCTGGCTGATGTCAGGCAAAGGTCATGTTATCTGTCAGGTGGAGTCGATTTTCTTTCCAAACCATTTGATAAAGAAATACTCATTAGTAAGATCAGGGTCTTTCTGGAACTATTCAGGCAGAAGCAGGAGGTGTATGCCAACCGGCAAAAGATGATACAGGTGGCTAATGAGCTGACCCGGATCAACAAGTCGCTGAAGGAAAGCGAGAACCGGTACAGGCTTTTGTTTGAATCTTCGGCAGAGGCCATTTTTATTATTGAAACTGATGGTGAAAATGCCGGTAATATCCTGGAAGCCAATAAGGCAGCCTTGCTTATGCACGGCTATGAGCAATGCGAAATTTTACAACTTAAGATCAGTGACCTGAGCATTCCGTCTGAGAAAGAGCAAAGAGAAAGGAACATCAGAAGGATGCTTCAGGGTGAATGGCTCAGGGGCGAAACCATGCATGTAAGAAAAGACGGATCTCATTTCCCCGCAGAATGGTCAGCCGGGTCTTTTACTACTCAAAACAAAAAGCTGATCCTGATATTTGTTAAAGATATCACTGAACGCAGGCTTGCCATGGACACCCTTATCGCACAGGAAGAATTTCTGACCACCATTATTGAGAATATCCCGCTCATGGTCTTTGTTAAAAGTGCCAAAGACCTGAAGTTTGTTCGGTTAAACAGGGCGGGAGAAGAATTGTTGGGATACCCGAAGGAAGATTTCCTTGGGAAATCTGACTATGACTTTTTCCCAAAGGATGTAGCGGATTTTTTTACCGGGAAGGATCGTAAAGTAATACAAAGCAATAGTCTTGAGGATATTCCCGAAGAAAAGATTACTACGCGGAACCAGGGGGAACGGATCCTTCATACCAAGAAAATCCCGATTCCCGGGAAAGACGGCAAACCTGAATTTCTTCTGGGAATCTCTGAAGATATCACTATGCAGAAGAAAGCCCGGGACTTGATTAAGGAATCAGAAAAATTATACCGGACACTGTTGAATGCTTCACCTGAAGGGATTATCATTATGGATCTGGACGGAACGATGGCTGAGGTGTCCGATATTTCTTTGGAAACCTTCAGGGCAGAGAAAAAAGATGATTTTATCGGTCATAATTTTCTCATCCTGGTTCCTGAAGAAGAGTCACAGAATTTTTTTGAATTGCTTCAGAAAACCGAGGCAGAAGGCGTCGTTCAGAACATGGAGTTCCATCTGCTGAAATTTAATGAAACGGTATTCATCAGTGAAATAAGCATGACCCTTATCCAGGAGGCCAACGGGAAACCCAAGGCCTTTATGGCCGTTATCAGGGATATTTCACAACGCAAGAAACTGGAACAGAAGCTGATCCACACCGAAAGAATGATTGGTATCGGAGAAATGGCTACCAGCATAGCCCATGAAATTAACCAACCTCTCAACAATATCTCGCTCAGCCTCGAAAATATACTGGAGGAGATTAAACTAAATAATGCCGTTGATGAAGGCTATCTGAAAAAGAAATCAGACAATATCTTTGGCAGTATCATGAGAATCGGTAACATTATCGATCATATCAGGACCTTCTCCAGAGATAAAGATGACTTCATCCCCGTAAGGTTTGATATGAATACCAGTATCAGAAATGCCATCATGCTGGTTACGGCACAATTTAAACATAAGGGTATTGAGCTGATTGTCAACCTGGAAAAAAATATTCACCCCGTCATTGGAAATACCTTCAAATTTGAGCAGGTGATCCTGAATTTGCTGATTAATGCCAGGGATGCCATGGAAGAAAAAATGAAATCAACAGGAGGATACTTTGTGATGAAAATTGAGATAAATACTTTTAATCAGGGGGGGGACAGCATTGTTGAAGTGTCGGATAACGGATATGGAATCAGATCGGAAGATGTTGAAAATATCATGATGCCTTTTTACACTACAAAAGAAGAAGGAAAGGGGACCGGCCTGGGATTATCCATTTCTGCCGGAATCATTAAAGACATGAAAGGAACGATCAGCGTTACCACCAAATTTACCGAAGGAACTACCTTTACTATTACTATTCCCTCAACCGATTAATAATCAGTATATATTACATTTTTTTATCAAATCAGATACGAATGAATATTAATACGGATGCTGAACATTCAAATGGGCAACTGAGTCACATTCAAACACTTACTGTCCTTGTTATTGATGATGAAAAGCTATTTACAGAGGAATTGCATGAATTTCTTCAGCGGGCAGGGTTTAATGCCATTGAGGCAAATACAGCAGGAGAGGGTTTACAGGTTCTGAAAAAAGAAGCCATCGACCTGTTGATCCTGGATATCCGGCTGCCGGGAGTAAGCGGGTTGGAAGTGCTGAAGGAGGTAAAACAGGATTATCCCAATCTGGAGGTGATCATGGTTTCCGGTCATGGAGATATGGATTCCGTTATTGAAGCAATGCACAACGGAGCCATTGATTTTTTGCGTAAACCATTCAGGCACATCGACATACGGATTGCCATCGAAAGGACCAGGAAATTCCTATTGTTACAACAAAAGATCAGGCAGATTGAAGAAAAGAATTCCCTGATATCCCAACAGCTTCAGGACCGGATAGAAAGGCAGCTGATCGGAGTGAGTAAGCAAATGGTTGGTATTCTTGATATGGCCATGACAGCGGCCCGGTTTGCGGATACAAATGTGTTGATCACCGGGGAGAGTGGTACCGGGAAAGAGAATGTTGCCAGGATCGTCCACTTTGCCAGTTCAAGGAAAGACAATGCCTTCATGGCAGTGAACAGCAGTGCGATCACTGATTCCTTGCTGGAGAGTGAGTTTTTCGGACATAAAAAAGGGTCTTTTACCGGGGCTTTGGCTGATAAAAAAGGATTTTTTGAAGTCTGCAACAAGGGAACCCTTTTTCTTGATGAGATTGCAGATATGCCCGTCAATCTTCAGGCAAAAGTGCTCCGGGCTACTGAGGAGAAAAAGATCACCCGTGTTGGGGACACACGGCAGATCATCACCGATTTTCGCATTATCTCTGCCACCAACCGCAATCTCGATACCCTGGTCGCAGAGAAAACATTCAGGCTCGACCTGCTACACCGCCTAAATACACTGCATATTCACATTCCCCCTTTGCGGGAACACCCTGACGATATTGAACCCTTGCTAAGGTACTTCGTTACCGATTTCTCCGTCAAATTCAATAAACCCATTCCGGGCATTCAAAAGGAGGTTTTCATGGTGTTAAGAGATTATGATTTTCCGGGTAATGTCAGGGAGCTCAAAAATATGACTGAAAGAGCCATTATTTTATTTAAAGACAATACACTGGGAATCAATGACTTTCCGATAAAAAAACAAACTATCCCTTCCAAATCCATCGAAATCCACCAACTTAACCTTGAACAGCAGGAAACAGAAAGCATACGTCAAGCTCTGCTCCAAAGCGGTTATAATCAGGTAGCTGCCGCCAGGCTGTTGGGCATTTCCAGAGATGCCCTGATCCGAAAGATGAAGAAATACCATATCTCCGTTAAGAAGGCAGAGGATTAAACCAGGTGTCGCCCGGTATGATCCCCTTTTAACTACTCCTCAAGGAATTGCGAGAATTTAGCATCAATATGCTGATTGAACCAGCGGTCGATAACGGATTTTTTGAATCTCCACTCCCTGCCTAATTTAGCCGCCGGTATCTTTCCGTCCTGCGCCCAGGTATAGATGGTCTGAGGTTTAAGCTTTAAGTATTTCGCCATCTCTTCAATGGTCATGATATCTTCGTCCATATGCTATTTCTTCATTTTCATGAGTAAGTCGGAAGTGTCTTTTACCATCTTACCGTTGGTGTCCAGCATATGATACGGTTGTCTGATCACCTCCTCGTGCAGCTCTTTCGGTGAAACGATCTGCTGTACCGAATAAACGATGGCCGTATAAAAATTGCCTTCATATTTTCTGAACAA
>JAPLDE010000204.1:0-45979 GCA_026391855.1 Bacteroidota bacterium
CGAGAATCAGGTGAATGCGTGGTGTAGCAATAACAATACAGAAAAAAGAAAAATAAATTGGACCTTTACAAAATATAAAGCAGATAAAAAATTGTCACGACATTATGTTTCATGATTAAATTGTCATGACACTAGTTGAACTTAAGTACTGATTTTCATCCTAAAAGTACGCATTTCTGAAAAGAACAGATAACAAATCGTTGCAACATCAAACCACTTGGGTACCTAATTGAAAATCAACCCCTTAGTGAAATCCTTTGTGAAACCCTTCGCGTCCTTCGTGGTGAATAAAAAGCCTGCTATACCCACGACTCCATATCCTGTCTTCTGAAGCAGGTTAATCTGTTAATAATCAGCATTTTAAATAAACCACAAAGGACAGGAGGAAAAATAAAGGATTTCACTAAGGAGTGTTTACGTTGATGGTGAACAAAAATCAACCTTTAACAAAAAAGCCCATCCCCAACGGACAGGCTTTTCCAGGAATGGAACATCTCCTCAATGAGTTGCTGGAGTCAATAGAATAGCTATTTCAAACGGCTGGCATGAACCACAGCGACAATATAAACCTTGGTACTGGTCACTCTGTAGATGATAATATAGTTATTGAGGTAATTGATACAGCAAAGTCCCTGTTTAGAAAATTCCAAATGGCGGCAAGGGGCATAGCTGGAAAATTTTCCAAGGTTGTCAGCAAACAAAACCATATCATTTCCAAACTTTTTGGATGTTTCAGGTTTGTCAAGTGCAATAAATTTTATGATTATGCAAAGTGATTTTTTGGCAGCGGGATGCCAGAACACTTTTCTGTTTACCATGCCTCCATTTCTTTCAACAGGTTTTCAGTAGATGTACCACCTCTTTGTTTTGAAATCCTTTCGGCATGTTCACGTCTTTCCACTGAAGTTGCAGGGCGTCCGGGTAAGGCCCAATCCTCATCTTTAAGTTTGTCGGTTTTGCCAATGGCTGCCGTTTTTTTCTTAATCGCTACCGCTTCAAATGGCACCTCAGATTCTCTGACCAGTGCCAGGATTCTCCTCATTTCTTCTGCAGTCCTGGTGGTAATAATGACCTGTGTCATGGCTGTATTTTTTCACAAAGGTACTTATCCAATAAACGATTAGCAATGGAAATTTATTTAAGGTTGAAGGTAAACATTGAGATTGAGACGATTACCAGTATCGATCCGGTAACAGAAAAAACATTACTGAGTTTCAGGATTACTCTTCAGGTAAGCAGTACAAATCCAGTTTCACCAAGGGAAGGTTATCTCAGGATCCTGACAACCAGGAATAAATACGGGATGCCCGTTACCAGGCTTATTTTGTATGATCGTTGGAGAGAAAGACTTTATCCGGTAATGAGAGACCATTAAAGTAATTTTCTACAAAGACAATGTTTTGAAACCAATTGAAAATCAACCATTTAGTTAAATCCTTCGTGAAACCCTTCGCGTCCTTTGTGGTGAATAAAAAGCCTTCTATACCCACGACTCAAGATGCTGTCTTCTGAAGCAGGTTAATCTGTTAATAATCAGCTTTTTAAATAAACCACAAAGGACAGGAGGAAAAATAAAGGATTTCACTAAGGAGTGTTTGCGTTGATGGTGAACAAAAATCAACCTTTAACAAAAAAGCCCATCGCTCCATGACAGGCTTTTTCCAGGAATGGAACGAAAACAACTCCCTTAATATCTTTCCTATACCCTCACCCGGATCAATTCATTGTCAATTGTCAATTATCAATTGTCAATTAACAATCATCACCTTTTTCATCAGCACCTGTTTCCCTGTTTCCACAATTTATTCCGGGATAGAAATAATTACCAGACCTTCTTCTTCATCGGCAACATAAATATATTTCTCATCCATTTCAAGTCCCAGGGCATATTGAGTTTCAACCTTGCCAATGAGTGCGGGTTTGGTAACATCGCTGACATCAATGATCTGAAGCCCTCCGAGTTCGGCAGTCATATATATTTTGTTATTCTTGTAGATCAGTTTTTTAGCATACCCGCCACCGTCATAACTGCCTACAATGTGCAAATCTGAGCTATCGGAATAATCAATAATTTGCAATCCGGCTGTTCCGCAGGCCAGAAAAGCAATTGATCCTTTATCAGAAATCGTAACGGATTCAGCATAACCCGGGGTGTCGCACCAGGCTGTCAGTGAATAATTTCCGAAACCTTGCTGGAAATTGGAAATATTAAATATAGACAAACCCATTTCACCACCGGCCACAAACAAATAATTACTGTCGGCTGAATTTGTAATACCATGAGCATATCCCGATGTCGACATTCCTCCCCTGATATCAGGTTGGGTTGGATCGTCAATGTTTGCAATTTTCACACCCTGTTCACTGATTGCAGCAAACAGATAATTCCCCATTATATGCAGCCCCCTGGCGGGTTTCATCGATATATTCGAGGCGGTAACTACCGGATGGCCAGGGTCTGCAACATTGATAACGCTTATTCCGTATGTACCGGCTGCCAGGTATACCACGCTGTCTTTCATTGCGATATTGTTTGAATAACCTTTCACCCCTTCGCTTATCCATGTTAATGTTTGCGGATGGGCCGGATCTGCAACGCTGATGATTAATAAACCACCTTCTCCCTGTGCTATGTAAACCAAATTGTCTTTTTTAACGATATCCTGAGCATACGCACATGCAGGTAAGCGGCTGATAATCTGATAACCACCAGCATCAGGATTTAAAGACTCCGGTGTGGTTGGTTTCCCACAACGAATAAAAAAAACCAGGCCCAAGATAAAAAAGAACAAAATGTGCCGCTTCATTATATTTTCAATTTATAGGTGATTTTTAAGCCTACTAAACTTTGATTATAGTTTTTTTCGTCTGATAAATACATCTGGTTTTCCTTTGCACTGGTATAAGAATCTCTGTTCAACCAGTTGTAAAATCCGGAGATCTTCAGTTGTTTCTGAAGATTTACCGAGTAAGTTAAACTTAAACGCAGGTTTTTATCAACACGACCTGCATGCTCCTCGTCCCATTCCATGGGAAATTTTGATGAATAATATCTTATACTATAGCCGCATTCTGCCTCAACATCTTGTTCATGTTTAAAAAGAAACGGCAACTTCCAGTTTATCAGAAGGTTAAAATCATCTTCTTTATACGAGGCATCAGGACCCTTTGAAGTTACTTTTGTTTCATAAGAAGCATCATATCCCTTTGCTTTAGATGTAGCGAATTCATAGGCAGCCTCTATTTTAACTTTCTCATGAAGCGGCTGATATAGCGTTATTCCATAGGAAGAATTCCTGCAATCATATTCAGTGAAATGTTTATTATGAAAACAGGATGATTTTGCCAACGTTAACCGGACGCGGGTATTTATACAAAAAGTATTCTGGACTAAGAACTCGTATTCTTTTTTTCTGAAGGAAAAGGGTTGAAATGTTTCCGGTGTGTATCCATAAACAGCCACCCATTGGCGATCCCGGAAATGCCGGACATAAAAATGAGGGAGATAATTACAGGAAAATTTGAAATAAGCCCGTTTTGTTACATACTGCTGGAATCCAAAACTGATATAATCCCAGCTTTTTATATCATTATTCAGAAATAACCTGTGTGTGAATGCCGCATTTATTTTTGACTTAAGGTTTTTTAAAACGTTGAATGATGAAAAAACTTCCAAAGAGGGTACAAGTACAATATCATCATAGGTTTTGATATGAAAACGTCCTTCATCTTCCCTGTTCCGGAACCTCTCCAGGTATTTATCAGAATATTTTAAAATATTATTGTCATAGAGGGTTGCTAAACTGCTCTCAATTTCAAATTGCGAAACCTTAATTTTCTTGCTGTGTTTTTGTGTAAAGGCATTACTATTGGTAAATATGACAAAGACTGTTGAGAAAAGCAGGCAAAAGATCCGTGACCGGGAAGAATTGAGTTTGCCTATGTTGTTCATTCTGAATTGGTTAAATCAGTATTTGGAAGGATGTCAATATTTCTTACTATAGAACAGGAAACCTTTCTTAATTTTTCAGTTTCACCTTCTTTTTTGGAAGTAACAAACGGCCCAGTATAGTACTCTTATCCTGATCAAGGGGAGTAATCGTGTACTTATGTTTTCCTTTTGGAATATTGATCTCAAATGTGCATGCTTTACCGGGTATTAATTTTTCATTGTTTTTGTAAACTGTCAGGTCAGATCGTGTACTGCTAAGCTGATATGTATTTATCACTATTGAATTTTCCGTTACCTGAAGGCGGTAATTAATTCTTCCTTTCATCTGGTAATGATTTTCGATTCGGCTAAGTACCTCCAGTTCACAAGGACCAGTTACTTCAATTTCAAGCGGTTTTTCCTGTGAAAAGCGATAATATGTAACAATTTCCTCTTTTGTTACCAGGTCAACGGGTTCTGAATTACTTTTCGGAGAATATTCAACCCAATCCTGCCTTTTTACTGAAGATTTTGAGAAAATAAAGCGGGCGCCCACATCAGTATTTGAATCTTTAAGTTTGAATTCAATAACATGTGATCCCCGGCCAAGTTTAATCTCAAAGGATTCAAGCTGTGCAGGCACACCTAAAGAACTTAGGATGTATGTAGATTCTGTTGAGCGTTCAACACCATTTGCTTTGAAAATTTTCTGCTCTCCGCCATCTACCGAATACAGGATCTTATACTGAATCTGTTTACCTTCATCAGGAATAAAGCGGCCGCGTGTGATTACGCGCAATTTTCCAGGTCCATGAACATTTATTACAGAGGGTTTATCAGCAATAATTGAATAATACTTTTTTGTTTTTCCGCCAGTTAAGATCTCAATTTTATTATCTGAATCTGACGGTTTCAGATCTTCAGATTTCTTCACGGATTGAGCCATTGTAAAGGTATTAAACATGATAACCAGGAATAAAGCTAATTGTATCTTTCTCATTTGGTCCCCCAATATTTTACTTATTTCTGTCTTAATTTTTTATTTTTTTTGTATTAGTTTTAACCTTATAGAACCAGGATGTTTTCAGATTCATTCCCGTTTGTTGTATCCGTATTTTGGTTTGGGATCTCTTTATTACCAAGCCGGTAATAATATCGTCCACCTATATAAACAACAATGATTGCAATAATTAAGAAAAAGGTACCTATCGAAGTAACAAGCAAGCTGTATCTTTTTTTTACAAAAATCGCACCGATACCGGGTTGTGGAAGTGGAACCGGATCGATGGGAAGTCCGTATTTTTCAATCAATGTATTAATGTTTAAAAGATGAATAACAGGGATGTTATGTTTTCCCATCTGAATTATTACACCATCTGTCGGAAAATTTCCTTGTGGGATGAAAAGAGTGAGACCGGCAGGAAATAGTTTGCCATTAACAGGGTTACCCAGGCTGGCAATTCCACCTCCTACATTAATAAATGCTTTTATAGACTGAAGGCTGTGGTTTGCTTCATAAATCTGCATACGCCTGGCAATACTTTTATCGAGGTGTTCCTCATTAATGAATTCAACGTGATTTCTGTTTATTGCATTCCTGATAAATATACGGCCTTCAGGGCTTAATCCGCGCCCAATGTCAGCACTTCCGCCAATCGAAGCTGCGATTGAATGATGGTGAAATAAATGAGCCTGAATTAATACATTTTCCATATCCAGCCAGGTAAAATATGGGTCATTTGCTCCCCAGCTGGAAGAACCTACTGAGGTGATAATCGTGGGGTTTAGTTTCAGGGTTTCAACAGCAGCAAAAGTGGCAATGTTAATACCCGGGAATGAGCCGGTCATAGCTATGGCAACCGGGTCATGATTTTTAACTCCTGCATCTTTCAATAATTGAACAATAACAGCTGCAATATTTGGATTTGTAGATGATAATTTTGATTCAATACTCCCATGATCGGTTGTAATAGGTGAATATTCCTGACCGATCAATGCAGTCTGGTTGGGGTCATTTATTTCATCAACAAAAATGCTGTTTTTGAGCCTCTTGTTCTTAATACAATCTGCAGCCAGTTTTGAGAGTTTCGCAGCCGAAAGTTTTTCATAATACCATTTTTGTTTATAGTCTGATTTTCCTTGCTCTACTGCGAGAAAGGAAAGCAAGGATAATAGTGATAATATTCCCAGGACCAGATTTGATTTTGCTTTTATTTTAATCATCAACATTACATGCTATTATTTAGGTAACAATTCACCCATAAAGAATAAGATTAAAATCAGCCTTACTAATACGGCATTTATAAAAAGAACACTGAGTGTTTTGAAAACTCCCTGCTTTGCAAACCAATGAGCAATTAACCCCGGAATAACCCAACCAACAGCCGAAAGTTCAATAGTGGCAGATGCCAGATTAAATATCATAAAATGTCTCGAAAGATTGGCCAGGAATACACCAATGAGTAAACTGAGGACCATTTGGCGACGACCATATAAAAAAGTGTATTTGCTTAATATGGTGATAATTAGGTAAGTAAGCAGACTTACCACCACAATACCGGCAAGTCTGTCGGGATGAGTTAACTGTAATGCTATATATCCCGGTACCACGATTCCACCGGCAGCCAGACCAAAGACTTCGTAAGACAATAAGCTAAATACCAAGCCAAGTGTAATTGCGAACTCAACCATAATTCAGGGCACTATTATGTTTAAAAAGCTCAACTGTTTCAGCACCCATTCCCCCCATATTACCAATAGCAACTATAGTTGATCTTTCTATTGTAACGGATAATAATTCTTCAAAAACTTTTTTTGGCGTTGTCCAGCCTAAATTTATGATCTTCTTTTTAGGGAGTCCATAACCGATACTCATATTTTGCACGATTTCCGTTGATTGTCCAATCAGGAATAAATAATCGATTTCCCCTGCTAATTTCCTGCCCGATAATTCAGCCAGCTGACGCGCCCTGTCCATGCGGTCTTGGCGGGTATTTAACAGAACGATCCGTTGGCCCTCAAACCCTATCTCATCTCTGATCTTTTGCCAGATCATATATGTGGAATCGGGGTCATTCGCAGCAAATGCATTATAAAAAATCAACTTCCTGGGAAATGCATCAACCATATGACAGCTGAGTACACCGGCATCAGGAACAGCCTCGTTCATTCCATGTAGTGCTGTTTGCCGGGGGACCCCCAAATGTTCACAAACTGCCAGTGCCAATGCAACATTATCACGGTGTTCAATATAAGAGAAACCTTTCATCTCCTCCTGGCTGACAGATTCAATATCAATAAAATGAGAAACAGTTTTCCTCTTTTCCGAAATTTTTTCCAATATCTCGGGGATAGCGTTTTCCGCAGTAAAAAGGTGTGCATTTTTAGGGATTGTGCTTCCCATTGTTTCAGCGATTTCAGCTAAAGAATGCCCCATAATATCTATATGATCCATCCTGACATTAGTCATTACTCCTATATTGGAATGTATCATGTGATTTTCAGTAATCCACTGGTATTTAGGTTGTAAAGCCATACATTCAATAACCAGAGCCTGAACTTTCCGTAAAGCTGAAAACTTAACAATGGACAATTGCTCGATAATATTAGCATCGGATTTGCGGTGGATAATTGTTTCTGTTCCATCCTCAAGAATTAATCGTGGAAAAGTGCCGGTAACTTTTGTAATGGTTGAAATGCCACCAGCCCTCAAACCAGCTCCGATCAATCGTGTCACACTCGATTTTCCCCTGGTTCCGTTAACATGAATACGAACAGGAATGGAGTAAATTCGTTTCTGATGCAATGAGAATTCCAATATGCCGGCAATGGCTGCAGCAATGATCATTACCAGTAAGAAATAGAAAGTATACAATGTCTTATTTATTTTAAAATGAACATCTTTTTACTTTCTGTTATATTCTGATTCTGAAGACGATAGAAATACATCCCAGGACTTAAATGGGTTCCGGATTCACCTGATCCATCCCATTCTAATGTATATTTTCCTGAAGGCTTTTCACCATTAAGAAGGGTCCGGACTAATTCACCTCTTATGTTGTATACTTTAAGACTAACATTTCCGGCTTCCAGTAAAGTAATTGATATTGTAGTAGTGGATGTGAAGGGGTTTGGATAGTTTTGACCTAAACAATAGTTTATTGGAATGGGATTAACCTCATTAGTATTTAGAAGTACAAAAGGAGGTTTTGTGGTGAATTTAATGGCAAACGCATTTTTCAAACTTGCTGCGGTTGTATCATAGGTGTCATTGTAAACATACTGCAATCCAACGTTTTGTGTATGATTTTCAATCCCTACAGTACAGCTGTGGCTATTTTCAACTGAATTGAATTGTACAATAATTTCCCCGTCACCGGTAGGAGTGGGATAATATAAAGGATTCAGCAATATTGCCTGAAAAGTCTCAGTATTTGTGGGGAAAGAGTAATCATTATGTTCCAGGTTATTCCATTCCACAATAAAACGGTGGTTGGTTGCATCATCATAATAATAGATATTTTGGGGTTCCATTGGCCACAAACTGTATAAATCATCCCAAAAAGCAGCAACCATGCAATTGATATTATCATTTGAAGGAAGAGGAGCATTTACAGAAGCAGTTTGGGAACCATTTCCAAAAGCAATCCAGCCGTCGGTACTGATACGTAGCTGTGTATAATTAATACCGTAATACTTAAAAGTGAATGGTAAATTCACTGTTGTTGTATACTCACTAATATAATTAGGGATCACAAGGGGAGATGTAATACCATTCAATTCCATCCAGTTATAGACCGGCGCCTGTTCAAAAAGCGTATCATTACTTCCAAAGGCATAATAGCCATAAGCATCGGGGCCTGTAAAATCTGCAATGCCTGGTGTACCTATCGGAATGCTGAAGTTGTGAATTGTCTGATAAGGATAATTCCCATTCTGCGTACTTAGTTTTACCGAAAATTCTGCCAGATACCCGGTAGGACAGGAAGGAGCGATACTCACCTGAAATGGACTGCCTGTATTCATAAGCGCAGTATCTGCTTCAATAGTGCCAAATGAAGCAGTGGAATCAATAATTGTGATATAAGGATCATTGCTTTTTAAAATGCCAAGGACATCAGTGGCAACATCCTCTCCTGAATTTTGAACAGTAAGAAATACTTTTACAATCTCACCGGGATCCATCCTGTAATTATGATTTAGTGAGCCCTGGTCATCAACAATATTATTTTTATACGCTAAGTGGCAACCAACAACCTCCTGGTAATAGTAATAATACCACGAATTTGTACTACTTGTGACATATAAGACAAAAGTTATAGTCTGACCTGTTGGACATCCGGGTTTTATGTAAAAATGGAATGGGTTTCCGGTAAAAGTATCTCCGGGGTTCAGGTTACCAAAACTTATTGCATTGGTTGTAATTACCTCAGCATAATTAGTTTCAACAACAGAAAGAGTAGCCTGAACATTGACGGAGGCAATAGTTCCCCAGTTTTTCAAAGTAAAAGTAATATGACCATTTTCACCGGGATTAATCAACCCGTCTAAGTTTCCGCTGATATCAATGATTTCAGGAAAGGAGAAAGGAGAAATATATTCCGGGCCCTGGCTCACAGTTATGTTGCCTAAAAATGGGATCACATTCCCACCACGAACAGTTAAGGATAATGTTTCAATAGAAGTAGTGGTTATGTCAAGGGTAACAATTCCCAATGAATCAGTATAACCAGTCGTAAATAAGGATGAACCTGTCAAGCAGACTTCTGCATTTTTAACCGGAAGTCCGGTTGATGCATATGTTACCGAAAATGAAGGTTGGCTGAATCCCAGCGGAACGGTAGTGGGATAACCAACATTCACGGCGTAAGGAACATCCTTCCAAATATGAACACTTGGGTCACCTAATACGTGGAAAACCCTGTACTGGTATTCTACCCAAGGGTCGGTTGACCCGAAAACATTGTACATATTAAGTTTCCCTCTCAGGAGTGCCTGACCTGGTGTGTCCATTCCTTCCTGGAACATCCCCTTATAAATCCCTCTGTCTATTTGATTATTATAGGCTGTATGAGTATTGGAAGTAGGACCAACAAATGCAATGGCACCTCTTCCACTGGTAGTCGTCCCTAATTTCAGCCATTCTTCACCAAAACAGTTGCCGCCGCTAACAGTAAATTGTGCTACACCACAGCCGATACTGGTTACAAAAGTGAGCTTTTCACCATTATTTAAAGAGGAGACATCGGAAACCAGAAAATTATAGCAGTTCGCCATCCAGCCGTCAGTCCAACCTTCACCACGGTAATTCAGATAACTTCTTCCATTATTAATGGTAGAAATAATATCAGACAAATCCATTGAACACCCCGCATCACTCATCAAGGTGTCGACTGAAGTAAAACCACCATCCTGCATCATCACCTTGGCAGTATATCGTTTGGTTTCTATCTGTGATGCATAACTATTATTGGAACAAACTATTCCTTTTTTAAACCAGGCTGTATTCATGGTGTACGGAATTTTCTCGTACTTCATAAACTTATTGATCATCACCTGTAATGAATTGTCATTCTGGTTGGGAATACGTCCTATCATCATTTCAGGGAAGAAATCACTGCCGTCAATCTCAACAAAAAAATCATCATACGTGAAGGAATAATCGTAATTAATAATTTTTACGGGGAAAACACCATTATCACCAATCACCAGGACATATGTCGGCGGATATTCCCAATTATGATAGGCATTTGTAATATGGTCCTTAATGATCTGGGGATTACTTGGATTTGCTCCGATATCACTGAATTTCGTTATATGAACATCGGTTCCGCTTCTTCTCTTCCAATCGGCATAGGGCTGAAAGGTAGCAACATATTGGTCTGGCATAATACATAACATGACCTCATGTCCGCTTTCTTCGCCATTGAACTGACTGTCCAATACGCTCTTATAATTCATGATAGTACTGCGATACAATTTTCCAAAGGAGGGGGCTATTGCTTTCTTAGGTGTCGTTTTGGGATTTATAACCGCACCATGGCCATATTTTATCCTTATGGTAATAGATGTAATAGCCTGTAATTCATTTTTTGCTGCAGAATAGCGGAGAGGGAAAACAGAGAGGCGGGTGATACGAAAATCACGAAACACTGAAGGAGGGTCAAGTTGGGCAAATTCTTGAGGAAATACACCCTTGGATTGATAGATACCGGCATTTTCAATAAATGGGGGCTCCAGTTTGCCTTCAATCCGGCTTTCTCTTGCCGGTTGGAGATGAATGTTTTGAAACGTCAGAACATTGCTTGTTTCCAGTATTTCAAGGGTAATACCTGCCTGATCCGGGACAGCCAGTACTTTTGCAATATAGGCTAACTCCGGATACCCCGGTAGTGTGGTAAAAATATCTGTCAGTAAATCAACTGATTGGTACTTTTTTCCATCGATTGAATTTTCTTTTAGGTCGAATCCTGATATTTCAACTTTTACAACGGTTGAATTATTGTCACTCTTGATCAGGCTGACCAGAGGTGGGGTATTGGGTGCCTTGCTTTTATTAAGTGATACCCATTCTGCTTTCATTGTGAAAGGAATTACTAAGGCGATGATAAATACAATCAGGGTTCTCTTAAGCATAACAGAGTTTTTAAAGATTCAACAATATGACTGTTAAAATTTTATATGGTTGGGTCCAAAATTTTTTTATAAAGTATATTTTAGACTGTATTGTCAATATAGGAGATAAAATACTTTTCATTCTTGGGATCAATTATCTTCCCGGTGAATTTTAATCGAAAGGTTCAAATGGCTTTTTAAGGACTGACTGGATAAACCACAAAGGACAGGAGGAAAAAACAAGGATTTAACCAAGGAGTGATTACGTTGATGGTGAACAAAAATCAACCTATAACAAAAAAGCCCATCCCCAACGGACAGGCTTTTTCCGGGAATAGAACGAAAGATCAGTCGGCAAGGATCTTGCGGAAAACCCTGCTTTGTTTTGTTTCTATGGTAAGGAAATAAAATCCTTTTGCCCAGGAATGGGTGTCCATGGTTAGAGTGGCTTCATTCCCCGGCATTAGAATCGTTTTTTCCGTGATAACTTCACCTAAGGGATTGGTTATCTTTATCTTAACATCAGAATTGTCAACTCCCCTGAGCTGAAGGGTTAAACCGGAATGAACCGGGTTAGGATAAAGATCGGCAGAGAAACTGTTTTGCGGGTTGCTGCCTACACCGGTGCAGGGATCAGCGTAAATGTAATGAAGTTTGGTAATGGTATCGCTGCCGTTTCCATCGGAAACAATGAGGATGACATCATAATGACCTGCCGTGTTGTAAAATACGGTCGGGTTCTCCAGGGCGGAGGTTGCCGGTGTGCCACCGGGGTAGGACCAGCTCCAGGAAACAGGGTTTCCGTAAGAAAGATCATGAAAGGTAACGGAATTCCCTGTACAGACACTGGTGCTGGTTGCCGTAAAATTGGCTGTCAGCACCTCTGAATAAAGACCGAAGAAGGTCAGGTATTGCATCATCAGGTCGGCACAGGTTGAAGGAGATACCCCGTCGCTAAGACCGCCGAACTCATGGGAGCAGGCAATGGTCCGGTACGATCCGCCATCATAGGCTACACCCGTTCCATAGGAAGGGTTCTGGTTTTGGAAAATGGCGAAGGCACCGCTTCCATTGGCAGCGCTGATATGATCAATATATGCATTATCACCGGAATAAAGAAAATTCATACCCTCAGTAAAGGTACCGCTCTGTCCGGTAAGAGTTCCCAGGTCACCGTTACCGTCTCCTCCGGGTGTGACCTTAAAATAAGAATGTACCGGGGTTTGCGAATCATATGCCCAGGTATCTCCTCCTTCCATGTAAAGTCTTCCTCCTCCGTCAAGGTAGGTGGCCAGTTGCTGGCCTTCAGCGCTGGAAAGCACGTAATTGCTCGAATAAATTCCAAGGCAGACAAAAATGGAGGAATATACACTCAGATCGGCCGGGAAAGTGGTTGAATATACCGCCTGCAGGCCCAGTGCCTGGATAGCGGTGTTCATGGCCGGCCCTGAATTGGTATTCGGATCATGATCGACAATTAATATAGGAATCTGCCCGATAACCGTGGTAAAACCGCCTGAACCGCTGATCCCAAGGTCCCCGTTCATCTGCAGGTCGAAAACAGCCCCATGCCCTACAGGTGTTGAAATATCTGCGGTGATGCTGAAAGCGGCCTGTATCGTGTTGCCGCCGGTAATAGTGCCAAAACCCTGGGAGGTGCTGTTAATGGTAACATAAGGATCAGTACTGCTAAGGACACCCAGCACATTGAAAACATCGGAGGAACCTGTATTTTTCACGCTGACAACCACATCAACAGTTTCTCCGGGATCTACCCGGTTGTTGTTGTTACCGGCAGGGTCGGATATCATATAGGTCTGATAATGCAATACCGGAGCATGGCCTTTTATGGTAAAATAACTGACCCAGGTATTGGAGGCATCATCATTAGCGGTCAGGGTAAAATTAATGATATGATTATTGGGAATATCATTGGTCACACTAAAGCCGAAGGCATCGGTAACAGTTACCAAGCCATTGGCCGGAATATTTCCATAGTTGGCGCCGGAGGTTGTGATGATTACATAAGGATCAGCAGATGAAAGGGTTACAGCAACATTATTTGCCTGGGCATTGCCCACATTTTTCATAGTGACGGTTAACAGCACAGTTTCTCCGTAATCAAGCTGCCCATTGGAATTCCCCGGGTTATCGTTGAGAACGTAATTGTTTTTCACCACGAAAGGCCCGGTCGGGGGGATCACCAGGACTTCTCCCTCATAGCGGTAGTAGTTCTGCATGGTCACCACCACATCGATATGATCGGGAGGCAACAGGGTGCCGGTAATAATAATGGGAAGTGGAGAACCGGTACCGGTAGCCGTTGCCAGTATCACTCCGTTATAGGACAGGCAGATAAAAGAACCTGTATCGGCAGTGACATCCAGGGAGGTGACCCCGGTATAGATGGTTGGTGCATGGACAACAGTAAGATACTGAGGTACTTCTGAATAAACCGAAAGAAAGGCATCTCCATGATGGTGGAAAAGGTTATAGGTAACTTCCTTATCAGGCGACTTATACGGCCAGCCGGATTGTTCCAGGAAATATTTACCGGCAGCATTTCCAAAGGCCGGCAATATGCCTCTTTCGGGAGGATTGCTTCCATAGCCGGGCATGAAATTAGGCCATAAATTATCATACACTCCCCATATAAATGCATCATTTACAAAAGAATACGAAACTTCAGAGGCGGCCAGCAGCCCCAATGCACCGGCAGGCACGCCATTATATGTGTAGCGGTGAAATTTCTCGGCAAAACATTCTGTGGCGTTATTGTACTTTCCGGTGAGGCAATTTACCGACATGATAAACGTCAGATCGGTATTGGTAAGCCCATCGATATCACTGTTTGAATAGGCCGGTTCACCCCATCCTTCTTCAAATCCGTGATCCCGGTGCTGAAGCATGAAGCATCCGTCGTTAATGGCACTGTTTATCATGGTGGCGTTGCCGCCCGTCCAGTTTCCGAGGGACTGGGGAGTGGAAGGTATATATCCGAGTCCGGAAGGTCCGAAATAGTCGACTACGGTTGAAGTATTTGTGGCTGTCGACCAGGGATCGACCGAAGGGTCCCCGCCATACACCTCATTGATCCTCACCGGTGACTTTCCGAGAGAATTCTGCCAGAAGCCCTTGATGACCTCGGAGCAGAGCTGGAACCATCTTTCTGTCTGCCAGCCAAGGGCTGAAACAGGATGATTGTAGAAATTCTCACTGATGGGAGGATTTCTTTCATAATTTAGGAACTTATGCACCATTACCTCCAGTTGGGCTTCATCCTGGGCGGTGATCCTGGCCATGACAACCTCCGGCATGGAGTTGGTCCCGTCGATGTCCCCGTAAATGTTATCCGAAACACAGTAACTGTTCCAGATAGGTGCGGCGATGCTGTTGTTGGGATCTGTGCCGTAATCACCCAGTAACAAGATGGCGACAGGAGGGATGGTCCATGTATTATAGGCATTATTGATGTAATTTTCAATGGTCACAGCATCATTTCCTCCTATTTCTGCCAGGGTTTTGATATCTGTATTGATACCCTGCCTGGTTCTGAATTCCTTGATGGAATCGGCCCACTGGGTGAAAATCGTTTCATTCGGAACGATGATCAGGTATTCGCAGCCGATGTCGTCGGTGTTAACCATGGATCTGTTATAGTTAACCTTTGGCAGAACTTCAGGATTCAGCAACATATCCTGAAGCAACGGATCAAACCACCGGCTCCGTAAGCGGTTATCTCCATAATGGCCGTTCCCGCCCTGAAAATGGATCTTTACCCTGATATCTTTGATCACCAGCATCTCTTTGGTAACCGGATTATACTGGAAAGGAGTGAAGCCAAGCATGACCACATCCACACCCCTTACTTTTGTCTGATCTCCAAGTAACACCGGCTGGGAAGGGTAGTAAGCATTGTTTTGATAGATATTTTCATCCACCGGGTATTCCAAACCAACTTCTGTTTCCTTTGGTATCCGGGGAGCCGGTCCTATATCAATATTAGTGAGAAGTTCCGTACGCATTCCCACGACTTCCAGGACAGGGTTAGATCCCTGCGGAATGGCTATATACCTGCCTGTACCTGGAAGATTGGGCGCACCGGCATTGTTGGGAAGGAAAACACCCGGTAATTCAACGGTTTTTACCTTTTTGCCGTTAATAACCGCATCATTCAGGCTGAATTGCGGGACAGAAAAGGTTAATTGCATCCCATCAGTGTCCTGCTGTTCAATGTTAAATCCTGCGGGACCCCAGTTACCCTGGTAATTTGTCAGGCCCTGGCCATGAGAGATGAATGAGGCAAAAACCAGAACGGCAAGTAAGAACAGGTAAGGAAGTAAGCGTTTCGCGTAAGATTTCTTCATAAAGTCGGTTTTATTGAATGGGTTAAACGAATACAAGCCTGTTAATTTTATTAAGTCGATGTCAGTCTTTAATGATCTTGAAATTCAATGCTTTATGTGCTAAATTCACTTTCAGGAAATACATTCCGGGAGCTAAGTCGGCAACATCAATGGTTAGTGGCAGGTCATGATGACCGGACATCAGCATCTGTTGGGGCCATTCCTTTATCTTTTTTCCTTCAGGGGTTGATAATTCAAAAGTAAAAGATTGTGACTGAGGAATATCTATAGAGACAAGGAGAACATCCGAAAATGGATTGGGACTGATTTTCACCCTGATCTCTGTTTCGGAGGAAACCGGTGGTTGAATACCGGTTGTTCCTGTTACAGGTACTGTGTAAACGGTGGCCAGGCGGTTATATCCTGAAGCGACCATCTCACCAATGGCACCAGGGGAAGCGGGCGGAATATCGAAGGTTATCTGGGCAATACCGCCGGGATCTGTTACTGCCGCTCCCAGCAGCACATTGTTTACCACGTAAGCGCAGGTTATCCCTTCCACGGGATTCGTCCCGTCACTTACCTGTATGCTCATACCGGTTGAATAGGCTGCGATGGTGGTCGGACAAGTAATGACCAATGGTTGGGGAATACTTGTCCATATGCCCAGCACAGGATCGCCCAGCACGTTACAATCATAGAAACACCAGCGTAAGGCGCCTTCCTCAAATTGTCCGGGTGCATTCACAAAAGAAGCAGTTTGTATCCTCGATTGACGGTGAGTTTCTCCTAACCGGTATAATTTATTGTGATACAGGGCATTGACAAATTCACGGTTGAGATGTTCAGATGGACCATCCGTCGTTCCTTCATTAAACCAGCCGTACCTTGAATTTCCCACAAAGCCGACGGCAAATTTCTGGATCTTCATCATGCTTTCAGCTATACAATCCGACTCGTCGAAAGCGCCCGAATAACAACCATGGGAATAGATCAGGCAAAAATTGTGGTTGATCCCGTCCATCTCCTGGAAATTTTCATTGGTTATATCCCAGTCGTATAAACGCATATTATAGAAAGTACTGGCATGACCACTGTGGTAAATGAAGGCTTTCCCCGCATTGAGGCTGCTCAGCAACTGGGTAGTATCCCAGGGTTGGGGCAGGTCGCGGTCGTACATCTTCTCCATGCCGGTGGTATCATCAATACCGTCGGTGGTATAACCGTTGTCAGTATGTGATCCGATGAGAAGGTCAAGATAATCATCTCCCCAGGTCTCCGGAGCATCCATCAGTTTTTCACCCAGCATCAGCATCCTGTTCAGTTCCTGGGCGACAGGTGTGTTCTGATAGGAAATCGTCTTATTCAGCATCGTATTCATTTCCTGCAGGTTGGAAAAGGGGATACGCCCTACGGCAATCTCCGGCAACAAATCATCTTCCCCGATTTCTCCCCAGGTCTGGTTGTTGTTGTCATCCCAGGTTCCATCCAGAGAAGAATAATACAGGTCTGAAGGAATATTCCAGTCCTCATAAACAGAGCTTGACTGAACATGACAATAAAATCCCCTCGCGGGAATAACATCCACATCTCCTCCGAGAATGACATAATCAATACCATGATTCTGATATTCCTGGATGATATAGTTCCTGATCTTTTCCTGAAGATCCTGCCCGGGAGACTGGGAGTTGATTACATTGGTTGAAACCACAGCCGACCGCAGCCCCCTGCGTTTGTAAAGATCAACCAGGTTGGAAAATCCACTGGTATATGAAGGACCGGTGACGATCAGCACCTGGTAATTGTCGGCCAGGAGTTTGAGATAAGGGTACTGATCAACCAGATCGGGATTTTGACAGAATGCTTTCACTTCCTCGAGTTGAGTGTTGCTTGTGAAAAGGTTTTTCAAAGCAGCCTGCGCCTTTTCATCTTTCTTTGTTATAATTCTGACAGTGAGATATTTATAACAGCTGACTTTACCCGTTGAGGGAATATAAACCAGCGGGCAGAGATTCGTCATGGCAACACTTACTCCATGAAGAAAACCAGTTGTAACTTCCCCATATATCCGGGAAGGATAGGGTATATTGGATTGGTATATTTCAGCATTGACCATGAATTCGGGACTTCCGGAAGAAGAGAGTGTACGGGAAGGCTGGTATGGCATCAGGTGAAAGGTTCCGGGAATTTCTTCCAGCGGACCGGGGATAATTTCAATCTGGGCTGCCGATTCTCCGGGAGGAAGCGCCAGGGATACAGATAAATATGGTAAGGCAGGTTCCCCCTTCAGGCCGCTCAACATCGCTCCCCGGAAACGGATAACATCATAATTCCTCATCGATGAGAGGCTGTATTCACCCGGATAATAAGTCATTTCAACATTCCCGCCCCTGCAGATAAAGGATCCCAGTAATATCATCAAAATGAACAGCTTGTCTCTCATGGTATCGGACTAAATAATATTTTAAAAGAATTAAGGATTAAAGGATGCATTCACATCACCGGTGCATAAACCGCGAATATCAATGACCGGGTATTCTGCCGGACCTATCGTAAATACCTTGGGTTCGAAAGTCCAGTCAGGCACAGGGAAAGAGGAGATCATACCGACGAAACGTTTCTGTATGAATAGGGCATCCATGGTATTAATATAGTTATTCCCGTCACAATCAGCAGCTTGCAAATTCAGACCCGTTAAATGGATGAGGTTGACAAAATGTTTCAGGACGGCCAGGGCATCAGAAGAATTTACCCCGCCTAATAGATGGCCATAAATAAGTACTACTGAATAAGTTCCGGGCGGAATGTTTTCGATCCGGTAAAATCCGTTGCTGTCTGTCAGGGTCTGAAAGACTACATTCTCTTGTTGCTTCAACATCACCACCACGCTGTCGAGCGGGGAATGCTGAGCATTGCCATAGGTGATATGCCCGCTGAGAGAATTGTGATCCGATACAACAATGAATGAAGTGTCAGGAAGACAGTTCATCCCGCTCACGATCAGGGTGATCAGGTCATTGTTCAACAGAGTATTCCCGAGGCTGATGGTGGCATTTCCCAAACTGTCGGTGATGCAGGCGCCAAGCATCACGCTGTCCTTCAGTGCGATACAGTAAAGTCCTGCCATAGCCACACCTGCTGTATCGGTATATACAGCCAGGGTATTTTCCAACGTGGTCAGGGTATCAACATGGCTTATCTGCAAGGCAGCCGGATTATCGGTCCAAACCGACAGACAGGGGTCTCCAAGCAGGTTACAATCATAGAAACACCAGCGCAAGGCACCTTCTTCCCACTGGCCGGGAGCGTTTACCCAGGGCGAGGTCTGAATTTTCGATAAAAGATGGGCCCGCCCGATCTGTGGAACCTTATGCCCGTACATGGCATCCACAAATTCCCGGTGAAGATGGATAGAAGGTCCTTCGGTCGTCCCTTCGTTAAACCAGCCGTACCTTGAATTTCCTATAAATGCTACGGCAAAAGTGTTCAGATTGACCATCTTTTCTGCGATACAGTCGCTGTAATCAAAGGCAGCACAATAACAACCATGCGAATAAACAGGCATAAAGTTATGGGTCACCCCATCCACCTGGGAAAAATTGGCATCAACAATGGAAGAGGAATTCAGCCGCATCAAATAATCCTGGTTCGAATGTCCGCAATGATGAAGGAAAGACGCACCCTCGTTGATCTTTGCCAGTAACATTTCGGGTGTCCAATTACCGGGCAGATCCTCGTCGTATAAAGTCTGAATATTATGCCATTCGGGTATTCCCACCGTTGAATACCCGTTATCGATGTGATCACCGATTAGCAGATCCAGGTAATCCCCACCCCAGGTGATGGGGTTGCTGTATAAAAATTCACCCGCCAGGAGAGGTTTCCGACAATCGGCAACAATCGGAAAATTCTGATAATGAGTGCTTTTATAGATCTGGTTGCTTAACTCGGCAAGGGTATTTACGGTAAACCTCCCTACCGAAACCTCCGGAAGCAGGTCGTCCTCACCAATTTCACCCCAGAGATTGTCACCATCATTGTTCCAGTTTCCATCCAGGGCGGAGTAATAAAGATCGGAGGGGATGTTGTTATCGGTATAAAGAACGGAAGACTGCACATTTGCAGAAAAACCCCTGGCCGGAACCAGTTCGGCATCCCCGGCTAACAACACATACTCAACCTGGTGACTGAGGTATTCCTGAATGATGCAATTCCTGATCTTCTCAGCCTGGTCGACACCTGTATATGTGCTTGATATTGAAGATATTGAAACTATTCTCGTTCTAATCCCCCTCACAAAATAAAAATCCACCAGATCTTGAAAATGCCCCAGGAAAAGGTCAGGGGAAATGATCAGGAGTTTGCAGGCAGAAGTATCGGTGACTATAGGCGGGTAATAGTCGCTCATCCCCGGATTCTGTGCCAGTGAGCAAACGAGGGATACAGCATCTTTCGTCCTGTTCAGGGGGAGTGGAACCTGCCCTTCTTCACCGCCGGTTAGGGTATGTATACGAATGGTAACTTTTTGATAATAACCGGCTTTCTTCTCTCCGGGCAGATATACAACAGGTGTAAAAGTGCACAAGGCAAAGGGATGGCCATAGAGATACTGGGTGCTGAGTACTCCGGTTGAATGGTCAGGATAAGGTGTTTTCTGATGGTAGACCCCCTCCTGAATGACCAACCCGTCTGGGGTTTGCTGTCCCACAGGCCTGCTCGGTTGATAGGGAAACAAGCTGATGTTTCCCGTGATCTCAGAATAATTTTCACCCACAAATTCGATGGATCCGGCTTTTTCACCCGGTGGCAAAAGAAGGGATACAGCAGCATAAGCAAGAGTAGGTTCTCCTGCTTTTCCGGTCTGAAGGGTGTGATCGAAACAGATCAACTGGTATTTGCCTGATTGTTTCAGGCTGTAAGAATGAAAATAATAGGTTTTCTCAACAATCCCTGCATATCCCGGCCCGTATGCCAGGACAAGATAAACCAGACAGAGTAAAAACAAGGTGTTTTTCAATTTCATTCTGCTCCTTTGTGGGTCTTTTATTTGATGAAGACAATTCTGTGAGGATAGAGTTGTCCGGAAAAAATGCTTCTCAATTAGGGTTAAACAATTCTGTACAAAAATACGAAGCTTTCTGCATGCTGAAGGAGCTAAGTATATGAAAATCATGAAGTGTTGAGGAATAATTGTTAATTTTGCAGTCTGGTAAATGATAACTTGTGCGCAATGTTCTCATAATCAAACAATTGTATATTAAATAATGTTGTCCATTGAAAAATTATTTCCTGTATTCAACAATAGTCCTCCTCCTGTTTTCATCTTGTATATCCCAGCGAAGAGTAAAGTACCTTCAGGATACTTCCAAACAGGATACCACAACATCCTTTCAGATTCCTTATTCAAAAGCCTATAAAATCCAGGCAGGGGATAACCTGTATATCAGGATTGTAAGCCTGGATGAAAAGACCAATAATGTTTTCAATTTAACGCCTTCCAATAATAACATGACTTCTTCGGGCAATGATGCCAGCCTTTACATTACCAGCTATACGGTTGATGTTAACGGGTATATCATGATGCCTATCCTTGGGAATGTTTATGTGAAAGATAAATCGCTGGACCAGATCAAGACCGTGCTCCAGGAATCGGTGAATGAATACCTGAACGGCAGTACGGTGATCGTAAAACTGGTCAGTTTCAATTTTACCGTGTTGGGAGAGGTAAGAAAACCTGGCCGTTTTCCGGTATTCCAGGACAAGATCAACCTGTTCGAAGCCATCGGCCTGGCAGGAGATCTTACCCCTTTCGGAAACAGGAGAAATGTAAAGCTGATCAGGGAAAACAACGGGAAAACCTTCGTTTATGTGCTGAGCCTGACCGATAAGAAGGTCCTTGAGTCGGAATTCTATTACCTGAAACCCAATGATATCATCTATATTGAACCAATGAAAGGAAAAGTCTGGGCATTCGAAGCATTCCCCTATACCCTCATTTTTTCAACCATTACTACAACCCTGCTGATCCTGAATTTTATAAAATAAACCCTTACTGTGGAAAATATACCTGAATTTCAACAGGAGCAAAGCATTGATATTAAAGCGCTTCTTTTTAAGTTTCTGGCCCATTGGCATTATTTTGTCATCTCGCTGATTGTCTGTTTTGTAGTCGCTTTTTTCTTTAACAGGTATGCCGTTCAGGAATACAGGACCAGCTGTACGATCCTGGTCAAGGATGAAAAAGATCCCTCTTCCAACATCCTTGAAAGCATGAACTTCTTTGCTCCCAAAAAGAACATACAGAACGAGATAGGAATCCTCAAATCATACTCATTGGCCCAAAAGGTGGCTGGTGATCTGAACCTCTATGTCACTTACTTTGGAGAAGGACGCATCAGGTTCAAAGAATTGTATAACTCTTCCCCCTTTGTGGTTGAATATGATACCAGTGTCCCTCAATTGGTGAATACACCGTTTTACCTGAAGATCATTTCCGGGGAGAAGTACCAGATTGAGCTCGACCCTGTTGAGGAAGGATATTCGGTCCAATTACAAAGCAATAAAATGGGAGAGGTCATCTCCATCCCCTTTAAAACGAGAAAAACCCTTTCTTTCGGTGAAGCTTACCAAACCAAATACTGCTCCTTCAAAGTCCTTCTGAATACTAATTACGTCCCCGGTCAAAGCAATAACAGGAGATATAAATTCTATTTCAATTCACTCGATCAGGTCGCCAACAGCATGATGGGCGTTTCGGTTGAACCGATAAACCGTGAAGCTTCAATCCTGGAAGTGACTTACAAAAACCAAAACCCC
Organism: Bacteroidota bacterium; assembly: GCA_026391855.1. GTDB lineage: Bacteria > Bacteroidota > Bacteroidia > Bacteroidales > CAIXZF01 > JAKLIX01. The sequence goes on from JAPLDE010000204.1 coordinate 22,708, forward strand.
GGAAAAGCAGTCGATTATGTGAACAAACTGGCTGAAACCTATATTAAACGGGACCTGGAGGAAAAAAACCAAAAAGCCACCAATACCATTGAATTTATTGACAGTCAGCTGGCAGAAGTAACTGATTCTCTTGGAATTGCAGAAAAAAAACTCCAGGACTTCCGCCAGGAAAATAAAATGATGGACATCAGTTCCGAAGCCAATACTGTTTTCCAGAAAATTAATGACCTGGAAAAAGAAAGGGCCATCGAAAGGCTGAAGGGGAAATACTATAAGTATCTATTTGATTATGTGAGGAAAAGCACAGAGTTGAAAGATGAAGTGGTGGCTCCTTCTGCCATGGGTATTGAAGATCCTATCTTGGGGGCGCTTGTTGCCAACCTCAACCAGCTGATCAGTGAAAAAATCCAGCTGAGTGTCAGCTCAACAGCTAAAAATCCTTACCTCAATGTGCTTAACCAGAAGATCCAGCAAGCCTCCAGGGGTTTAATGGAAAATATCCAGAATATTGTTAACCTTTCGAACATAAGCCTGAAAGACCTGGACAGGAGGATTGGAGAAATTGATAATGAGGTCAATAAGCTTCCTAAAACAGAAAGACAGCTCATAAGAATACAACGGAACTTTACCATCAACGATCGTATCTATACCTTCCTTCTTGAAAAAAGGGCCGAAGCAGCTATTGCCCGTGCCTCAAACCTTGCCGATAATAAGATCATTGACCAGGCCTATGGAGCCAGCATGGTCTTCCCCAAGAAAAAACTGAATTTTACCATTGCCCTGCTCATCGCTCTGATCATTCCCATCATTATTCTCTACCTCAGGGAATATCTCAACGATAAGATCATCGAAAAAAAGGATGTCGAAAACCTTACAAAACTGCCTATCGTCGGCCATATAATTCATAATGCTAGAGAAACACAGGTGGTTGTGGCAAACCATCCGAAATCTTCCATTGCAGAATCTTTCAGATCGGTTAGAACGAACCTGATGTATTTTGGCAAAGGGAAGGAAAAACTGACCATTCTCTCTACATCAACCATGGTTTCTGAAGGAAAGACCTTCGTCTCCATCAATTTAGGCTCCATATACGCACTCTATGGAAAGAAAACCATCCTGCTTGGCTTTGATCTGAGGAAACCCAAGATCTATAAAGACTTTGGCTTATCTAATGCGCAGGGTATCAGCTCTTTCCTTATCAATAAAGCCACACTCGACGAGATCATTCAACCATCTCCGATAGAGAACCTTGATATGATCATGGCGGGCCCGATACCTCCAAACCCCGCCGAACTGATCGCCTCCGACAAAACCAAGGAGCTTTTCGCCCTGCTCAGGGAAAGATATGACTATATCATCATCGACACCCCGCCTGTCGGACTCGTCACGGATGCCTTCCTGCTCATGGAACATACGGATATCAATGTCTTTGTTACACGGCAGCGGTATACGAACAAAAAGGTCTTCGGTTCTATTATCCGCGATATTGAGTTGCGTAACCTGCCCAACATAACCATTCTTATCAACGATGTTCAAATGGTAAAACCAGGATATAACTATAAATACGGTTCAGGTTATGGTTATGGATATGGATATGGTTATGGGTACGGTTATGGGTACGGATACGGCTATGGGTATGGTTATGGATATTATTCAGATGATGTAGAAAAGAAAAAAAAGAAATCCTTTGTTAGAAAACTCTTTTCCAGATCGTAATAAACAGGAAGGTATAGCATGGTGATGGAAGGATTGTCGCTCAGTCATCTCAGGGAACTTGAATCGGAATCAATTTATGTTATAAGGGAAGTAGCTGCCCAGTTTGAAAGACCCTGCCTGCTCTTTTCCGGCGGGAAAGATTCGATCGTACTGACCCACCTGGCCAAAAAGGGCTTCTGGCCGGCTAAGATCCCTTTCCCTTTGCTTCATATCGATACAGGGCATAACTTCATTGAAACCATTGAATACAGGGATAACCTGGTGAAAGAACTGGGTGTTCAGCTCCTTGTCGGATCTGTCCAGCAATCCATCGACCAGGGCAGGGTGGTGGAGGAAACCGGTTATAACGCAAGCCGGAATGTGCTTCAGACCGTTACACTGCTCGATACCATTGAAACCTGCAAGTTTGATGCAGCTATGGGTGGAGCCCGGCGGGACGAAGAAAAAGCCCGCGCTAAAGAACGGTTCTTCAGCCATCGCGACGAATTCGGCCAGTGGGACCCGAAAAACCAACGGCCTGAACTCTGGAACATCTTTAACGGTAAGAAAAAGATGGGCGAGCATTTCCGCGTTTTCCCCATTTCCAACTGGACCGAAATGGATGTATGGCAATATATCCTCCTGGAAAATATTCCAATGCCCAGCCTCTATTTCACTCATCAGCGGGAAGTCTTTAACCGGGACGGGGTCTGGCTCGCTGCCGCTCCTTTCATGAAACTCAGACCCGGTGAAAAGGTGGAGGTCCGTACAGTCCGCTGCCGCACAATCGGCGATATTTCCTGCACCGGCCTTACCCTGTCAACTGCCGATTCCCTGGAAGATATCATCGCTGAAACCGCTGCAACCAGGGTAACCGAAAGAGGTTCCAGGTTCGACGATAAAAGATCCGAAGCCGCTATGGAAGACCGCAAAAAAGAAGGATATTTTTAACCATTCCCCATGAACCTCCCATACCTTCCCCCCTTTTCCCCATTCCTTGTTCCCCATTCCCTGTTCCCCGTTCCCCATTCCCCGTTCCCTGTTCCCCGTTCCCTGCCCCAGCAAAGCTTATCTCGACATGGAACTCCTGAGGTTTACCACGGCCGGAAGCGTTGACGATGGCAAGAGCACTCTCATTGGCAGGCTGCTTTTTGATAGTAAATCAATCTTTGAAGACCAGCTTGAGGCCGTTAAAAGGGCCAGTATACAAAAGGGAAGCGAATATATTAACCTCGCCTTGCTTACCGACGGACTTAGGGCCGAACGCGAACAGGGTATTACCATCGATGTGGCTTACCGCTATTTCGCCACACCCAAAAGGAAATTCATCATCGCCGATACACCTGGTCATATCCAGTATACCAGAAATATGGTCACCGGTGCCTCTACAGCCAACGTGGCCATCATCCTGGTCGATGTCAGGAATGGTGTTATCGATCAGACATACCGGCATACCTATATCGCTAACCTTCTGGGGATACCGCATATCATTGTGTGTATCAATAAAATGGACCTGGTAGACTTTAGCCGGGAAGCCTATGAGAAAATTAAAGAGGATTTCCAGGAATTTGCTACCAGGCTGCAACTGAATGATGTCCGGTTTATCCCTATTAGCGCCCTTAAAGGAGATAATGTGGTTGAACCTTCTGTACACATGACCTGGTATGAACAGGGGACACTTCGTAACATACTCGAAAATATCGATATCACCTCCGATCACAACTTCATCGAACCCAGGTTCCCGGTTCAGTATGTCGTCCGCCCGCTTACAGGTGAACACCACGACTACAGGGGATATGCCGGCCGGATCGCAGGTGGGGTCTTCAAAAAAGGTGATAAAGTAATCGTCTTACCTGACCGACTGACCTCCACCATTCGCTCAATCGATACTTTTCAACAACAAATTTCACGGGCTTATCCTCCCATGTCTGTCTCTTTTACCCTGGAAGATGATATCGATATCAGCCGGGGCGACATGATCGTTGGCGAAAAAAATCCCCCGGAGGTTGGACAGGAGATCCGGGCAATGCTTTGCTGGTTTAATCCAAAACCTATGCAACTGAACGGAAAATTCATCCTCAAACACACTACACGTGAAGTAAAAGCAATGGTTAAAGAGGTGATTTACAAAGTGAACGTGAATTCCCTGGAAGAAATAAAAGATGGCAAGACCCTTGTGATGAACGATATCGCCTGTGTTAGACTGAAAACAACAAAACCAATATTTTATGACCCCTATAAACAGAACCGCATCACCGGTAGCCTCATTCTGGTGGATGAAGCCACCAACGAAACCCTCGCCGCCGGCATGATCCTGTAAAGTAAAATTCATAACCTTCATAACCTTCATAACCTTTATAACCTTCATAACCTTCATAACTTAAAACGAACAACCATGTACGGCTCATTTAAAAACTACCTCGAACAGGAACTCATAAAGATCAGGAACGAAGGTCTTTACAAAGAAGAACGCATTCTCACAACCCCGCAGGGAGTCCATATTAAAACTGATAAAGGACTCGATGTACTGAACTTTTGTGCAAACAATTACCTCGGTCTTTGTAACGACCCAAGAGTAATGGCCGGCTCCAATATGGCTTTTTTCCGTTGGGGATTCGGTATGGCCTCCGTCCGGTTTATCTGTGGGACCCAGCAGGTTCACAAAAACCTCGAAAATAAACTCAGTGACTTCCTGGGCATGGAGGACACCATCCTCTTCTCCTCGGCTTTCGACGCGAATGGCGGTGTATTTGAACCTTTGTTCGATGAGTATTCAGCCATCATTTCCGATGAACTCAATCACGCCTCTATCATCGATGGGGTAAGGGTTTGCAAAGCCCAGCGTTACAGGTATAAGAACAACGACATGGCCGACCTTGAAGATAAACTGAAACAGGCTAAAAATGCCCTCTTCAAGATCATAGTCACCGATGGGGTTTTCTCTATGGATGGCATTATTGCCCAGGTAGACAAGATCTGTGATCTGGCTGAAAAATATGATGCCCTCGTCATGATTGATGACTCCCACGCTACCGGTTTTGTCGGACCCACAGGTCGCGGTACCCATGAATACTGCAACTGTATGGACCGTGTTGATATTATTTCTACTACCTTCGGTAAAGCGCTGGGTGGTGCCTCAGGCGGATGTATCTCCGGCCGGAAAGAAATCATTGAATTCCTTCGCCAGCGTTCCAGGCCTTACCTGTTCTCCAACTCATTGGCACCAGCCATTACCGGAGCTACCCTGGAGGTGCTTAACCTGCTTTGCGAAAATCAGGATCTGATCCACAAACTAAACGAAAATACAAAGCTGTTCCGTGAAGGAATTGAAAAAGCCGGCTTCAGGATTGTACCGGGAATCCATCCGATCACCCCTGTCCTGTTCGGACATCTGCCTAACGATGCCCAGATAGCACAGCAATTTGCAACAGAACTGCTTGAAGAAGGTATCTATGTGATCGGTTTCTCTTTCCCTGTCGTCCCTAAAGGAAAAGCACGCATCCGTGTGCAGATCAGCGCCGCTCACAGCAAGGAAAATATCGAATTCGCCATCAAGAAATTTACCAAAGTCGGTAAAAAACTCGGCGCCATCTGAGCCATTGCATGAAGCAGTAGAAGGAAGCAAAAAAAGTTATCTTTGCTTTAGGTTTTTAATAAGGTTGCACTTTCACCAGGTAAATTAACGATGAAATTACCAGTCGGTAAATTCTTCTTTCTCATTTTCCTTGTTAATGGTATTGGCTGGAGTGAGTTATCCTTTCTCTTGAATCGAAATTCAATATGGCCTATGCCAAAGTCAAAGTGGTTGACGGCGATGCCAGCGTCCCTGTCTTCGCCTTCCACCTCCTCACCGGCCTCGGAATAACCCCATAATATCTCCTAGCCTCCTAACCTCCATAACCTCCATAACCTTCATAACCTCCTAACCTCCATAACCTCATAACCCCCATAACCTTCATCACTTCAATCACTTCAATCACCTTCATCATGAACCCAAACCAAATTCACCTCACCATCCCAAACCAGGTAGCCTATGTGCCGCTGATCCTCTCCTCGGTTCGCCACATGGCCGGACTGGCTGGCTTTAACAACAACGACACCCTGCGAATTGAAATGGCTGTCGAAGAAGCTGTAGCCAATGTAATTGAACATGCTTTTACCCCGGGAGAACAAGCCTCATTCGACTTGCAGATAAGCAGGGAAACCTTGGGTATCAGCGTGGTAATTAAAGAAATGGGTATTCCGTACGACTTTTCTCTGCTGCCTGAATATAAAAAAGACCAGGCCGATCAGGATGGAAAAGGCTTAGGCTCTTTCCTGATAAAAAACCTGCTCGATGAAGTTACCTATGTAAACCTTGGCAAAGAGGGCAGGGAAATCCGCATGTTCAAGTACCTGTCCGACAAACCCATCGATCAGCTGATGGAAGCCGGGGAACTGGCGCTGGCCAGGGCGGCTATGGAAGAGGAGGTGCTACCCAAAGGATCCGTAACCTATACCGTGCGCCGGATGCTACCCCGGGAAGCCGTCGAAGTGTCCAGGGGGGCTTACAGCTCCTATGGCTATACCTATGTACTCGATCATATCTATTTCCCCGACAGGGTTAGGGACCTTAACGAACGCGATGAACTGATCTCCTTTGTAGCGGTAACAGAGGAAAACACCGTGATCGCCCATGCTGCCCTGGAAGTGGAAGAACGGGATCCCCTGGTCCCCCAGCTGGGTGTGGCCTTTACCATGCCCAAATACCGCGGACAGGGTTGCCTCAATGTACTTACTCCCATCCTTGTGGAAGAAGGAAGTAAAAAGCAGTTCTTCGCGCTCTATGCCCGCGGTATCACTACCCACCCATACTCCCAGAAATCGATACTGAAATATGGCTTTAACGATTGTGCCCTGCTATTATCCAGCGGCGTCGAAAGAGAATACAAGGGCATACTCGAAGGAAAATCACAACGCGAAAGCGTGGCCGTCCTGTTTCGCTTCCTTCAGTTTCCCGATAACCTGGAACTCTTCGCCCCGGCTCATCACACCGAGATCATCCGCTTTATCTATGAAAAACTTGGCGTTCATCCGGTTTTCCCGGAAATATCCGGCCCGCTTACCCTTTCGCCTGGTGAAAGCATCGTATCGATGAGCCCGGAAACCGTTAACAAAGTGGCCAAACTGACTATCGTGAAATATGGCGATGATATCGTCGCCCAGATCCGGAACAACCTTTATAACCTCTGCCTGCAACGATTCGAAACGATCTATCTCTTCCTGCCCCTTAAAGATCCGGCCACTGCCCTTCTCACCAAAGACTTCGAACAAATGGGCTTCTATTTCGCCGGCGTCATGCCCGGTTCCGAAAAACGCGACAGCCTAATCTTACAGTATCAGAACAATTACATCGTCGATTTCACCAAAGTCCAGCTCGCCTCCGAAACCGGACAAAGAATCCTTGAATATATCATCTCTCAATCTAAAAGGTAGGGTACTCAGGTGTTCGTGTATAAGGGTTCCTCTGAATATTCAATAAAAGGGTAATACTTAAATTAGTTTTACATTTGATTTTTAAAATAGATAAAAATTACCTGTTGAGATCAATATTGCCGGTTCTGTTGGTTTGCCTCATTCCCGCTGTCATTGAGGCACAGAATGACTACTATGTGACTGACAGCACATTGACTGCCGGTGTCAGGCTGGTGGATGGAGGAGCTGTTCAGAACGCCCGGATCTGTGAGATGAGAAAAGGAAATGAAATCGTTGATTTTACTCCAAACCAGATAAAAGAATACGGTTTCAAAGAAGGTAAGGTATATGTCTCGAAAGAGATCCGGATTAACGGTTTCCCACAGCGGGTTTTCCTGGAACGCCTGGTGACAGGTAACCTTACCCTGTATTTTTATAAGGAAAAGGGAAACAGAATGTTCTACCTTGAAAAAGATAATACTTCTTTAATTGAATTGCCTAAACATACACCTGACAATAAAAAACCGGTCTTTCGGATCGAATTGAATAAGATAGTGGCTGATTGTCAGAATGTTACGGATGCGGTTAAACTGGTCAGCTATACCAGGGGATCAATGAAAAAGCTGGTAAATACTTATAATGGCTGCAAATGGAAACCCTTCCCCTTTTTTAAATATGGGATACTTTTAGGATACGGGTTTACCAGGCTGGAGCCTTCCACCGAACCGGTAAATACATACTTGTCAGAATTTAATTATAAAGAGGAGGGAAGTTTTTTATTCGGATTTTTCCTGGATGTCCCGATAAGAAGGAGTAGTTTATCCTTGCATACCGATCTCACTTTCACAAGGAATAGTTATTCTTATACGGCGGTTACTCAAAATAAAACCATTGATTTTGTGGCCAATACTTCTTCTCTGACCCTTCCGCTGCTTTTAAGGTATTCATCCCCATTCCGGAGGGTCAGACCTTTTGTCAACCTCGGAGGTATAGGCGTTTATCTGACCGGGAACGAAAACAAGATCTATGAAGCAACCTATGAAGCAAATAATATCTATTGCGGTCTCGATGAAAAACCCTTAATTCCGAAAACACAGGCAGGATATTCGGCAGGCGGGGGTTTTGAGGTTAAACTGAATTACAGAAATAATATCTTCCTGGAAGTAAGATATAACAAATTGTATAGTTTGACTTTTAATAATGATCTTCATGTGTCTGAAATACAATGCATTACAAGTATTAATTTTTAATAATGAAGAAGACATTACCATTCATTTTGATTCTGTTTACCCTCCTTTCTGCCTGTCGTAAAGATGCAACCATTCATCCTAAAAGTTTCCCCTTTCTGGTTACAAAAGCGGTTACGGATATTGATTCCACCGGGGCAACATTTCATGCAGAGATTCTTACTGAGGGTAACGAAGGCATCAATTATTACGGTTTTATCTGGAGGATCGGGAATCATAATTTTTATTGCAGTACCGAAAACACAGGTAGTTTGAGGCAATTTTCTTCAAGGATTTCTTCTGACCTGGAACTTAACAAAAACTACAGCTGCAGGGCCTTTGTCAGACTGATTGCTGATACGGTTTTCGGAGATTTTGTTACCTTCACAAGCCTGGGATGTGCATCCCCGCAATTAGACAATATCAATCCCAAAGAAGGTTTCGATGGCACTGTGGTTACACTTACAGGTACAGGGTTTAGCCATGATACACAAAACAATGAGGTGTTCATTAACAATGTTCCTGCTGCCGTAGTGGCTTCAACGGGTAATTCAATTACTTTTAAAACTCCCCGTATGAGTTTTTTTGGAGATGCACCAATTGCGTTGAAGGTAGGTTCCCACCTGGTCTCATCCACTTTGACTTTTAAGATTTTAGGACCTGAAATCGAATCATATTCTTCATTATCAGGATATTCCGGAGGATATCTCACCCTTAACGGGAAAAATTTTACTCAGAACGGCCTTAACCTCGACGTTTATTTTGATTCCTTTAAAGTCACCATTATAGATTATTCTGAAACGACCATAAAAGTGCTCATTCCTTTTTTCTCAGATAATTTGCTGACAGATAAATCAGTAGCCGTTAAGATTGTAAATGGCCTTAAGACAGCGGTTTGTGAGGATTATTTTATGATAAAAAAGTCATGGGAACCCAGACAAGCAACTCCCTTTACCGGAGGCTGGCCTTTTCAGGCAGTTACGTATAACGAAAAAGGATATATTTTTGAACCGAATTCTTCCACATTGTACGAATATGATCCAGTTCTAAACACATGGAATTCAATGCCTTCATCCCTTTTTCCCGGGCAGAAGATATACAGCAGCCTGATCGTCCGCCATGGAAATAAACTCATAAAAGCAGGTGGATATAACGCACTGCAACAGCCGCTTAACGAACTGTGGATATTCAGCTTTGCGGATAATACATGGGTCAAAAAAAATGATATTCCTTTTAATTTTGATAAGTCCGTTGCCTTTGAGCAGAATAATCAGATCTTCGTTATTACCTCCGGAGCCCGGGTATGGAGATGTGATTTTGAAAATGAACAATATGTTCAACTGAATGATTTCCCGGTCAGTTTTTCCGGGTCTTATGAATTTGCCACATCTTTTGTTGCTGATGGGAAAGTATATGTAGTTACAGCGGGCAAAACCTGGCAATATAATGATCAGAATGACAGTTGGTTGGCAAAATCAGCTAATTACTTTTCACAGAACCATTCAGATACGGAAACAAAAGCGTTTACCCTTAAAAACACCGGCTATATTCTGCAAGAAGGGGACGAGTTATTTAAATATTATGTGGAAAATGACAAGTGGCTTAGGGTATCGGAATTTCCGGGTTGCCCGTATAATGTATACCAGGCAATTTTCACCATAGGAACAAAAACCTATGTTGCGGCAACCGGCTCCTTCTATACCGGCTGCGCCCCTCTCATGTACTCCTACCAGGACTAAATGGTCACATGATCACATGGTCACATGATCACATGGTTTAATCAAGTCGTATATCAAAAAGCGCCGAACTGATGTTCAGTTCAAGAGGAAAAGCCGCATTGATTTCTTCCAGGAACAAACGGGCCTGCTCCTTGAAATGATCAAGTTCAGCCTGGGACTCGGCGATACCGTCGAAATCCGACAACAGTAGCCTCTTCATGTGGGTTTTGTTGTCCTTTAATTTTATTGAAAGCTCTACAACACCGGCTCCGCTGTAACTGTGTCCGGAGCCATTCCGGCAGATGAAGTCAACATGGATGTCAACCTTTACTATATTCTCCAGTTCTGCTTTAAGCCAGTTCTCAAGGTCAGTCCTGCCAATGTTGGCCTGCCTGTATAGCGCTACCCTGTCGAAGTGTGGTTCCTGTAAACGCTTCATCAGGAACGACTTGTCGAGACAGGCAATCAGGTTACCCGCCTTAGGCCCTTGTTCTTTGTCCAGCAACACCCTGTAAAAAGCCTGGAAACAGCTTTTCTGGTCAATGGGAGTGATCCTGGCGGCATCAAAAACGGTTGCCTGCAAAATGTCATCCCTCCATTCAACATGAGGTAGTATATTACAGAGATTCAGAAGAAAAGCCTTCTGAACGACAGTCAGCTCTTCTGCCCTGGCAGGTAATGTTTCCTGAAGAACTACCTTTTCCTCTTCCGAGGCATAATTGTCAATCCAGTAACGGGCTGAAACAATTCTCCTGTTCAGCACTGCCTCATCTGTTGCCGGGAGAGGAGATCCCTTTCTTTTTTCAACTTCTTTTTTCAGATCAATATGAGGAAGTTGTAACAGGGTTGTGATCAGGTTGAAGTCGGTCACATAAAAATGCTCTTTGGGGTGTACCACCTGCGACAGCTCATACACCAGCCTGTCGCTTTCATTCAGTTCGCTGGTAGTCCAGTACCGGGTATGCAGCTTGTCGAAGTCGTTGAAGAGCTTTGTCACGTATTTTTCATTGGGCTCGAAATTTACCTGGGTCTTGGGCTGGGCATTGAGCAACAGGAACCTGAGCATCTCAGGAGGGAGAAAATCAGCCATATCCCTGGCAGTAGCCCCAATTCCCCTGGAAGAGGACATCTTAGCCCCGCCCATGGTGAAAAACCCATAAGGGATATTGACCGGCGGCCGCTTCCCGAAGATTTCCTTCAGACAAGTTGAAGCTACATCCCGTGACCCCCCCCTGGTGTTGTGGTCGGTCCCGGCCCCTTCAATGGTAACACCCCGGTAAGCCCATTTGGCGGTCCATTCCAGCTTCCAGGGAAGCTTGCCGTTGCCGTTAAAGGGCGACATCTTTCCTTTATGACCGCAACCCCGGGCCCAGGTAACCAGGTCGGGCCGGCATTCATAAACAACTTCCCCGTTCTCGTATGCCAATACCTCGGTAGTTCCAATACGCCCGCAGTTCTCACAAACCACCTGGAAAGGGTGCCAGTTCTTCGAACGGATGGAGTTGCTGACCTTCAGGTAAATATCCCTCACCTTGTCAACATGCTTCAAAATATTATCAATCGCCTCATTGAACTCACCCGAACGGTAGATGTCCCTGAGATAATACCGCTCTGCCTCCACATGCATCTCATCAAAAACATCGAAAAATTCTTTGATATAGTGTTTCGCAATGTCCGGCTCAGTGGAGCCGGGAGGTGCCGGTACATTACAAAGAGGCTTCCCTAAATAAGGCTCATAAAAATCAGTCAACCCGAACGGGATCTCATCCAGCGGATCATAATCATCTACACCAAAGGTATATCGGATGTTGATCCCCCTTGATTTTAACACCTTAAAGGCGGCATCGTGGATCAGTACACCCCGCAATGAACCTACATGGGCTCTTCCTGAAGGTGTCTTTGAATCGTTAACTATCTGTATTTCAGCCTGCGGAAGCCTGCTGATGATATCGTCGAACCAGGTCATGGTGTTTAGTTTTAAAGGGGCGGCAAAGGTAGGAAAAATTGAGTTATGATTGGTATGAATGTTATAGAGGTTATGAAAGTTATGGCGGTTATGAAACCAGTGCAGATTATTCAGGCTGTGGAAGTACTTAGTCTTTCAGGTAAGGGGTAGGAATGAGAGTGGTTTTGATTTCTTTACCGGTAGTGTCTTTAACGATCAGGTCAAGATTGGCTTTGAACATCCCGTCCACTGCCTGCTGAAAAATGATACACCAGTCGTCCTGCTCAAGGGTCGAGACATCCTGTCCGTTCAGGCTGATGATCTGGTCATCAAGATTCAGTCCGGCCTTCGATGCGGAAGAACCCTTCATGATGCTTCCAATAAACAATTTACCGTCTTTATAAAGGAATGTCATACCGGTCGTATAAAGCGAGTCCCTCCCATAATGCTCATTGGGTGAAAGAATAATCTTTTTTTTCTGCCAGTTCAGAGTTACCAGGTATTTCGACATGAACTGCAACCCGATGGTGTTTAAGGTCTTCTTTGAAAATTCCACTACCGTGGTGTCGCTGCTGAACCCTCCCATTTTAATTGAGGGGACTTTAACATAATAGGTTGAATCCATTTCCCCGGCTCCGAATAATCCCAATCCGTTGTAACCGTAGTCGCTTACGTAATTAAACCGGGAACTGCGCCTTTTCAGCCGCTGAAAGGTCCTTTCTGATAACCGTATATCTCCCATCGCACCAATGTCGAAGATCACCATGTTCTCTTTTACCCCATTGATGTTGAGGCTGACGACCGGCGTTCCGGAAACGGCCGGTGTAAAAGAAATTACCCTGGAATTGTCAGGGATCATCAGTGAGTCAGGACTGCTGGTGATGGTAATAAACTGATTTTCAAAGTCAATCTGCCAGGTAGCCCGCTTCATCAGGTTAGCCCCTACAATCCCCGAAACTTTCAGGCAGTTCAGACCCGGGTCGGAAAGCTTTGCAATAAGCGCACCGGTATTCAGAAAACTGACATTCCCGATGGTGATCTCATCCAGCACGGTCATCTTCATCTTCGACTTGTTCCCTTTCGAGTCCATCACCATCTGCGAGTTCACGGTGGGCAGGTCTAACTTGGCGGCCAGCTCTTCCGATACAGCCAGCGGAGCGCCTGAATCAAGCAAAAAATCATATTCCACTTCATGGATCTTCACCTTCAGTATGATAAAACCCAGCCTGTGCTCAAAGGGAATAATGCATTTGAAGGATTTCGGCTCAACTTTCCCCTGGCTCAGAAGTCTGATGGTCTTGATAAGAGAGCAGGAAGTCAGAAACAGGATTACCAACAGAAAAGCCGGGAGAATTTTCTTCATCATCAATAAATCAACAGCTTAACTTAGTTTTTTCACTCGTTTTTCAACCTTTCTCCTGATCTTTTCATATGAAAGCGGTGGTCCCATCCGTATTTTCCTGCCATCAATGATAACGGCATCCGTAAGACCCCATTCCCGCTGCATGTCTTTATCAAGGGTACCGTATTCTGTCAGTTGAATATGGTCTTTAAATTCTTCAACGGCCCGTTTTGTCCGTTCAAAGGCAATATTCATCGCCGGGCACCATCCGTTGATGAATAAGGTAACAGCTACCTTTCCGTCAATTTTCTCCGGTTTTTTCTTTTGTTTGATAAAGACCGGCGGAACGGCATCCGGAGTAAAGGGTTTCCATAGCAGCCGCTGCATCCCGTCCTTGTCAACCACCTTATATCCGTGTTTTTTGAACCAGGATGCCCTCATGAAGAACGGAAGGACAAGTCCCCATACAACAAGCCCTTTCTTTCCCATTTGCCGGGAATCTTCTTCGGCAGCCTGCAACAGCTCACTTCCGATTCCCTTTTTCTGGAAATTACCTACACCTTGCTTATGCCCATGAACCCAGATGCACAGGACAACATGCAGATCATTCCCTTCCGCAAAAGATTTTTCCACCGGGACGTATTGGATCATGCCCACAATATTTCCCTCCTCATTCCTGGCCATCTTTACTCTCAGCCCCTGCTCTTTCATCTTCCCGTACCAGCAGGCTTTATGATCTCCGGCATCCTTCATGTCATCCGACCATTCCTCCAGACAGCAGAAATAGGTCTTTTCATATTCCGGCATTAAATCGATGATTTCCATGACTAAAAAGTTACAAGGTTACAAAACACGAATTTACAAAAAATGGTCACATGGTCACATGGCCACATGGTCACATGGTCACATGGTCACATGGCAAAACCAACTCCGGTGAATAAATCTTTTGTTAACCATTTCACAGAAACTTGTATTTTAGCGGATCAAACCCGGGCATTTACACATTAGCCTTTTATTAACAGCATCTTGGTTTACGGAATAGGAACAGACATCATTGAAGTGGAAAGGGTGGGCGGACTGGTTACCAAAGGACCCCGCTTCACCGAAAAGGTATTTACTACCGGGGAGATTGAGTATTGCGGGAGCAAACGTCACAAAAACCAGCATTACGCAGCCCGTTTTGCCGCCAAGGAAGCCTTTATGAAAGCCATCGGTACAGGCTGGAGCCAGGGGATCTCATTCAACCAGATCGAAGTGGTCCATGATTCCTTCGGGAAACCGGGATTTGTTTTGACAGGAAAAGCCGAAGAATTTGTTAAAGAGAAAGGGATCACTTCTGTTCAGCTGTCATTGAGTCATGTAAAAGAGTACGCCATCGCCATTGTCATATTAGAAACTTAAAAAACGGAATTCTATGTCACACATCGGTTCTTATGAAGAAAGAATCAAAGACTTTTCCTGGGCCATTGCCGAAAAAGAGCTGGACTACAAGGAAGGGGATATGATCAACATCGGCTGGTACTGTTCCGACCGGATTTGTAAAATGGGTAAATCCAGCAAATTAGCCCTCATCTGGGAAGGATTGATGGGGCAGGAACGTAAACTCACTTACGACGACCTGCGCAAAACCAGCAATACCGTTGGAGCCATGCTGAGAAAGCTGGGCATCAAACCGGAAGACAGGGTTTGCCTTTTTATGGATAAGATCCCTGAACTATATATTGGTTTACTGGGGGTTTTGAAGATAGGCGCCATTGCCCAGCCGCTGTTTTCAGCTTTTGGAGATGAGTCCTTGTTTGTAAGGCTTGAGAATGCAGGCACTTCAGCCATCATCACCCAGAAAAAGCATGCCCCGAAAGTCCGCAAGATACTCGACAGACTGCCCAACCTCAAACACATGATCATCGTCGATTTTGATCCTTCAAAGGAGCTGCAGCCCGGTGAAGTGGCCTTCGATCTCTGGAACACTCCCTGGGTTGATGAGCTGGAGATCCACCCTACCTATGCCGAATCTCCTTCAATTCTGCACTATACTTCCGGTACCACCGGTCAGCCCAAGGGAGTGAAACATGTCCATTATTCGTTGATCTCCCAGTATCTTACCACCAAATGGGTGCTGGATGTACAGGAAGATGATATTTACTGGTGTACGGCCGACCCGGGCTGGGTCACAGGTACGTCCTACGGCATCATCGGGGCTTTCTGCATGGGCGCTACCCAATGCGTGATGGATGTAGGCTTCAGCGCAGAAGCCTGGTACAAATTCATCGAAAAACACCGCATCACCATGTGGTATTCGGCTCCAACCGCCATCCGTTCCCTGATGAAAGCAGGTGATGAAATCATCAAGAAATATGACCTGAGTTGCCTGCGTCACCTGGCCAGCGTCGGAGAACCCCTGAACTCCGAGGCCGTCATCTGGTCCGAAAGAGTGTTTGGAAAGCCTTTCCTCGATACTTACTGGCAGACCGAAACCGGTTCCATCATGATCAGCAACTATCCCGGCATGAAGATCAAACCAGGGTCCATGGGCAAACCTTTCCCCGGGATAACCGCCTGTGTGCTCGATACGAAAACCTTCCTTCCCATTGAAGAAACCGGAAAGATAGGCCTCATCGGCTTCAAACCCGGCTGGCCTTCCATGATGCGCATGTACTGGAACAACGAAGAAACCTATAAGAACAAGTTCAAAAACGGCTGGTATCTCCCCGGCGACCGTTCCAGCATCGACAACGAAGGCTATTTCTGGTTTGTCGGCCGCGACGACGATGTCATCAATACCGGCGGCCACCTGGTCAGTCCGTTCGAAGTGGAGTCAGCCCTGCTCGAAAACGAAATGGTGGCCGAATCAGCTGTCGTCAGCAAACCCGACGACATCAACATGGAAGTCGTTAAGGCGTTTGTCACCCTCAAACCAGGCTTCGAAGGCAACAAAGACACCGAGCTGATGATCATGAACTTCATCCGCAAAAAGCTTTCTCCCCTGGCTATGCCCCAGGAAATCGAGTTCGTCCCCAACCTTCCCAAGACCCGTTCCGGTAAGATCATGCGGCGCATCCTCAAAGCCAAAGAATGGGGCGAAGAGATCGGCGATACCTCTACGTTGGAAGATGATTAACATCGGTTAGTCCCGAATATAATACCCTGGGTCATCAGCCAGCGGTCAATGAGCAAGTTGCTCCAGCCGTCGGGAAGGCTGTCGGCGAAAACGCCAAACAGGCCATCAAAAGGCTCAGCTCTGGAGGTAAAAGCACCTGTCCGTAAAGGCAGGAAAACAGGAGAGATCGAAAAACCATTTTCCAGCCATTTCCTGTCATATTCGAAAACAGATCGCCTGTCCGGGGCCAGGGCGATCCGGCCTACCGGAAGATCATTATAATAAACTTCCGCCACCTTAACCGGATCAACCATTTCTCTTTCCTCTCTGACGCTTTTTTTGCGTATTCCCATTCAAAATATCATCAATACTTTCATATTGTCGTTTTGAGAACAACAGCTGAAATTCTTCTGTAGCTTCTAATGAAACCGCCAATAATAACAAGCTTTTCAAGGAAATCTCATAGCAGTTTTCAAATCGTTTCAAAGAACCCAGGCTAACACCCGACATACTGGCCAGCGACTGTTGTGAAAGATTCTTCTCAAGCCTTCGTTCCCTCAGTTTTTCTGCGATATTTTTTGCAATCGCATAAGGGTTGCTCATATCCAGGATTGAATCAATATCAGATAATATATTAGACATTATATCTCAGTTAAGGGGTTAAAGTCTAATCAGTGAGCTGTTACAAAGACAGGAATTAAATCCTTCAATTCAGCAGTGAGATACGCAAAATAGTCAATTCGGGGAAATGATATGCAATTCCTCTCCCGGTCATGCCGGGCGGAGTCGGGGCACGGCCGGCATGATGAACTCAAAAATTGAAGATGAATCTCTATTAACCTCCCTTTGTGAAATCCTTGTCATTCCTCAGCGTCCTTTGTTTTTGGCGGGGTTTTTTTAACCACAAAGGAAAACTAAGGACAACACTAAGGATTTCACGAAGGATTAATAAACATCACTTATCGTTTTTCAGTTCACACGATCACCTTTTCTTCAGCCATCAGATATAAAGGGTCAAGTTTCTTTTGGATTTGTATCGTAGCGGCAATGGAGGTGGCAATTCTGCAATAAGTGGCGGGATCATTCATCTGCCGGCCTTTGCGGTCTTTCAGGTATTTTTCCAGCACCTGGTAGCCCCCGATATGGTAATTCCACATTTCGGGACTGATCCCTTCAAAATATTTGGTAGCATTGATGAAGACAATACCGCGTCCTTCATCAAAAACAGGTTTTTCAATCAGATCTTCCCCAAGACCTTTGTACTTGACGATGGGATTGTTTAAAGCTTTGCTTTTGAGCAGGTGAAGCCGGGTGAGCTCCTCTCCCAGGCCGACCATCTGTAAAAACAAGTTGTAATCGCTGGTAAAGGGAATACGCGGAAAGTCAATTTTTAAGAACTCAGCATATTTAATCCTGTAGGTATTGCTGAATAAAACCGCGTAGCAATAGAAAAGGATCTGCTCAGGCGTTGGTTTTAGGTGATAAACTTTTTCCAGCATTTCAAAAACCACCGGAGCAATGTTAGGCTTTTTCCCTTCCTTACCATATTCCTCTTCCGGCTCAAACAACATCATGCTTTGAATGCCGCCTTTCTTTTTCTTTTCTTCTGAGGGTTTGTAAAGGTAAAGCGGGAAGAGATAATTTACTTCTTTAACTGAGACAGAATGATGCGTAATTATACTATCAGTGATAAAAGCATGCTCATAAAGCCTGTCAATCTCAACTCTTTTTGTCGTACATAATCCTAAATTAGGTTTCAGCATGTTTTTCATAAATTCTTCTCTGCCCCAATCAACCGTGTTAGCTGAATAATAAATGTATTGAATATCAAATGGCCTGTAAAGAATGCTTCTAAAATTTTCCTCCCAATTAACCTCCTCTGACAATTTTCTCCTGGCTAAAGGCATTTTCCATCCACGTGTATCTTTCAGGTCGTAAGCACTACGTAAAAATTCGTCATCAAATTGCAAATTCCTGAATTGGCGGATTCTCATCTCGAGTATTTCTTTTTTAACATCAATTACGAATCGATCTCTTGCAGTTACAATTCCTGTTACATTAACTGGAAAAATCTCATTAACCTTCATCCAGTTATTATAATGTTCTATGTCAATTGTATTTCTTTCTATGAAGAAGTACCAAGGACTTTTCGGATAAAGCTGTCGGTTATTTTTCTTATTAAGTTCATGCTCGTCTAACCATTTATTCTTACTTTCTCGTTCACCAAACAATCCATTATGGAATATTTTACATCCCTTTTCATGTTCTTTTTTTATGAAGAGAGAGATGGCAACACCCTGTTGAATATCAAACACATTAATATCTTTTCCTCCATCTGGGGAGGATTCTTTTTTCAGGCTGTTGCCATGCAAATCAAGTATATAAATCTCATTGAATGTGTTCATCAAGCTCTGTCGCATTCCCCGGTATGTAGGGTTATCCAAATAGCTGTTATTTGTGATCATTCCCACAACACCTTTTCCGGCTTTGTGGATTTTCCATTGAGCAAAGCGCAGAAACTTCACATAATCGTCCTGCAGCCAGAGTTTTTTCTCGTCTAATTTTTTCCCGTCTATTTCATAATAACTTTGGGCGCCATCGAGATTGGTTTTTAACAGTTTCTCTGTCCATTCATTGATGTTGGCGGAAATACCGCTATATGGCGGATTCCCGATGATCACCAAAATGGGATCGTTCTTTTTGATTTTACCGGCTTCATGGCTTTCTTCGCTCAGGCTTTCCAGTCCCGGTATCTGGGTCTGGCTGAGGTCTTCCATGTCGAGTGTGTTGGTAAGGTAAAGTTTAAACCGATCGTCGTCTTTCATGGAATAACCCAGTTCTTCCAGCAGAAAACTGATCTTAATATGTCCGATGGCATAAGGGGCCATCATCAGCTCAAAGGCGTAAAAATTCCTGAGTATATGTTCGCTGATCAGCTTATTCATACCTCCGTCTCCATACTTCCCGGTATATTCTTTCACAGCCAGCTTAATGGCTTCAGCCGGGAAAGTAAGTGTACCACCGGCAGGGTCCAGGAGGGTTACTTCTTTGCTGGCAAGGCCGTCATCAAGGTCAAAATGAGTCTTCAGTATTTCGTGTACACCCCGCACAATATAGCGCACCACTGGTTCGGGAGTATAATACACTCCCCGTTTCTCGCGGGTAGTGGGATCATACTCGCTCAGAAAAGTTTCATAAAAATGAACGATAGGATCTTCCCCCTTACCTGCTTTATAATATTGGCGTAAAATATTGCTTACATCGGCAGCATTAAGCACTTCCGCAATATCGTCCACCATCACTTCCATGTGCTTGGGCAAATCGCCCCGGGAAACAAACTTGAACACATTGCGAAGAATACCGATGGTTTTCGGGATCAGATCGTAGGCCAGTTTACGGTTAAAGCCGTTGGTACTCCTGGTACGCGCGGCAAACAAACCATAAGTAATGGTTTGAGAGAACAGGTCGGCAAAGTCTTTTTCCGTAAGCCTGGCGATCAGGAATTTTTTGAAGGTGTCGTAAAAGCCATACAGTTCGCCTTTCCCTTTTTGCTGTTGTTCCATTTCCATACTGATCACTTCATCACGAAGAAACCTGGTACGGATAGCCAGTTCCCGGGCCAGTTGTTCTGCCGTAATGACCTTTGGCAGGGAGAAAGCAAAAAACTTGCTGAGCAACCCATGAAATTTTTCCTCATTTTCAACGGGAGGCGGAATTCCTTTTGTTGCTAGGGAAGAACGGGCCACAAAGGTTTTATCGGTCATTTCTCCTTTGCGGTAAAGGCGGAACTCGTAAAAGTCCGTAAGGATCACATTCGGAAAAGTTTTCAGATATCGTTTCAGCTGTTCCGATCGTTCAACGATATCCAGGTTTTCGCCGGGTTTCTTTGCTTCAATATAGCCGACAATAGCCTCCTTCCCGTCCCACACCCTGAAATCCGGGTTCCCCGCATCCGTCTTCTTCGGCAGCGTAGTGATCTGCGTTTTCGTTTTGCCAATGCTGAGTGCAAATGCAGAAAGAAAATTGGAAAAATGCGTATAATAACTTTCCTCCCGGGCATCACCCTGCAGGGTCGTTTTATTGATCTGCTTCAGATAGTCTTTCGTCATACACGATTTTTTTGTGCGTCAATTCCCGGTTCCGGTTCATAATAGTTATTCGTAAAATCATGTAAGTCCCGGTAAAAGCCACAACTCAAAAATAAGCATAAAGGACTGATGAGACAAAAAGAACTTTCAGAATTGACCTGTCAAATACTAAACGAATTCTCATTTTATACTAACTTAGCCTTCCCAAACCTGTGTCATGCGCCTCGAATGTAACTCTCCTTCCAAAGTCCTTAACAAAGCCTACGCCAGGCAAAGTCTGAAACGCGAGCAGATTGAAACCTTTAAAAACGGACTTCTCCAAATGTTCAACAGAATTAAGGAAGGTGAATCAGAGGAATACCACAAAAATATCGTTTCAGACTTTCTGAAAGACACCTGGTACAGGGGAAATTTTGAGATCAACACCAAAGGCCGCAAAGATCTGGTGATCCATACCGGGAAATCAGTGAAAGATCCGGTAGGCGTGATCCTGGAAGCCAAACGACCGGGAAACAAATCGGAGATGATCAGCCGCAACAAGCCAAACTCAAAGGCTTTGCATGAACTCATCAGCTACTATCTGCATGAAAGGTACCTGGGCGACAACAAAGAGATCAAATACCTGATCATCACCAACATTTTTGAATGGTATGTCTTTGATGCCGTGGATTTCGAGAAATTTTTCTTTGCGAATCCCAAATTTGTGAAGAGTTATAAGGACTGGCACGATGGAATGCTCGTCGGGAATACCACCGACTGGTTCTACGAGGAAGTGGCTGAACCTTTTATTGCCAGGGAACTCGATCATCTGCACTGTACATATTTTAACCTGAATGACTATTGGACCATCATCAGCAATGACAACCGGGATGATGACCAGAAACTGATCGATCTGTACAAAGTTCTCTCACCGGAGCATTTACTGAAACTACCCTTTGCCAACGACAGCAATTCATTGAACAAGGATTTTTACAATGAGTTGCTGCATCTCATCGGGCTGTGCGAGCTGAAAGAAGGCTCTAAGAAGATAATAAGCCGGTTGCCGGCAGAGCGAAGAGAAGAAGGCAGTTTACTGGAGAATACAATGAACATCCTCATCACCGATGAATTACTCCGGAATGTGCCGGAGAAGAGCAAATTCGGGTCTACAGAGGAGGAGCAATTGTTCAGCATAGCGCTCGAGCTTTGTATTACCTGGCTCAACCGTATCCTTTTCCTGAAACTGCTTGAAGGACAATTGATGCGCTATCATAATGGTAACAAGGAATACGCCTTCCTCAACAGCCGAATGGTTACCGATTTTGATGTCCTGAGGGAGCTCTTCTTTGAAGTACTGGCGGTAGAAACCACTAAGCGAAATCCATCCTTATCGAAAAAATATGAGCATGTTCCCTACCTGAATAGTTCTCTTTTTGAGCAGAGTGATCTCGAACGCCGGACCCTGCGGATCAATCAGCTGAAAGACCATCTCAGCCTGCCACTGTTTAAAAATACAGTGCTGAAAGATGCCGTGGAAGGTAACCGCCTTACAGGCAGGAAGATCACCCTCCAATATCTGTTCGAATTCCTGGATACTTATGATTTTGCAAGCGAAAGCAAAGCCGGGATCCAGGAAGAAAACAAAGCCCTGATCAATGCGTCGGTGCTGGGTTTAATTTTTGAAAAGATCAACGGGTATAAAGACGGTTCTTATTTTACGCCCGGTTTCATTACCATGTATATGTGCAGGGAAACCATACGAAGGGCTGTGATACAGAAATTCAACGATAAGTATGGCTGGGAGTGCACGGAATTTAACGAGGTGTATAATAAGACCGATAAGATAAGCCTGTCCGAAGCCAACGAACTCATCAACAGCCTGAAGATCTGCGATCCGGCTGTGGGAAGCGGGCATTTCCTGGTATCGGCGTTGAACGAGATCATCGCCATCAAATCCGATCTGGGTATCCTTGCCGACCGCGAAGGCAAACTGCTGAAAGGCTGGTATGCCCAGGTTGAGAACGATGAACTCATCCTTTCCAATGAAGACGGCATCTTCGGGTACAATTTCAAAGACCGTGAAAGCCAAAGAGTTCAGGAGGCCATTTTCCATGAAAAGCAATTCCTCATCGAGCACTGCCTGTTTGGTGTCGACATCAACCCCAAATCAGTCCACATATGCCGCCTTCGCCTCTGGATCGAACTCCTCAAAAACGCCTACTATACCCACGCTCCATCATCACCATCATCACCATCATCACCTCCATCACCTCCATCACCTCTATCACCTCTATCACCTCTATCACTTTCTTCATCACTTCGTCACTCCGTAACCCCGTCACTTTCTCCCACCTTACAGACCCTCCCCAACATCGACATAAACATCAAATGCGGAAACTCCCTCATCAGCCGTTTCCCATTGGATGCCAGCCTGAAAGAAGCACTGAAACACAGCAAATGGGGCATCGATTCCTATTGTATTGCCGTGCAAACCTACCGGGAAGCCAGAGACAAAGAACAAAAACGGGAAATACAACGGCTTATCGAGAGCATAAAAGCCGATTTCAGAACTGATATTTCCACTAACGACAAAAGGCTCCTTCAACTCCGCAGGCTGAACGGAGAACTTTTCCAGCTTACCAACCAGGGCAGCCTGTTCGAACGAACCAAAAAGGAAATGACCGACTGGAACCGCCAAGTGAAAGAACTCACAGAAAAGATCAGGAAA
>JAPLDE010000204.1:46001-59181 GCA_026391855.1 Bacteroidota bacterium
CTCGATCAGGAGGTGGAAGAAATCAAACACAACCCGATCTATGACCACGCCTTCGAATGGCGCATCGAATTTCCCGAAGTCCTTAACGATGATGGTGATTTCGTTGGATTTGACATAGTGATTGGGAACCCGCCGTATATCAGGCAGGAGGAATTCAGCAACATAAAAGGTTATCTGGAATCAAATTATGAAACGTTTGCCGGAACTGCCGATTTGTATGTATACTTTGTTGAAAGAGGATTACAACTCCTGAAAAATCGGGGTAAATTCATTTTTATTTTACCGAACAAGTGGATGCGTGCCGGTTATGGGAAAAAACTGAGAATTTGGATAAATCAGTTTGAAATGAATTTTATAATTGATTTTGGTGATTTACCGGTTTTTGAGGAAGCAACAACCTATCCTTGCCTATGGTCGATAAACAAACTTCCTCCAGTAACAAATCGTTTTATCAGCGCTACTGTTGAAACGCTTGATCTTCCGGATGGGCTTAAGAAGTATATTGATAATAATAAGTTTGATATTGAACAAAATCTGCTTGAAGAAGGCGGATGGTCATTGACAAGCGGGAAGGTTCAGCAATTATTGAAAAAGATAAAGGGGAAGGGTGTTCCTCTAAGCGAATTTAAAGAGGTCAAAATATTAAGAGGTGTATTAACTGGTCTCAATGAAGCCTTTGTTATAGACTCTGGCATAAAGGATAAGCTTATTGCAGAAGACCCTAAAAGTATTGAATTAATTAAGCCGTTTTTAATTGGCAGAGATATTAAGCGCTATCAATACACAAGTAGGAATAGGTGGTTAATATTGATTCCAAAAGGCTTTACTATTAAACGTAATCTTCCCCTTAACAGAAATTCTGATATTTTAAATGAACCTCCTCCAAGATATGGGGATATGCCTTACGATGATGCCTGGTTCTGGTTCAGGAATAATTACCCTGCCATTGCAAATCACTTATTACCCTTTAGGAATAAGGCAGAAACAAGAACAGATAAGGGTGATTTCTGGTGGGAATTACGTGCCTGCGATTATTACATTGAGTTTGAAAAAGAAAAAATAATGTTACCTGACATATCATCACAATGTGAAGCACTATTTGATGAAAGAAATTTTTATTGCGCGAATACAGCATACATTATTGTGGGCCTTAATAAATACCATTTAGGAATTTTAAACTCAAAGGTCGTTTTGTTTTTCTATGCAAAGTTAACTCAAAGTATAAGAGGTGGATATTATCGGTTTATTAGGCAATATCTTGAACAGATACCTATTCCTGAAGTAAGTGATATCGAAAAGGTTACCTTAACCGGGTATGTAGAACTACTTCTGAAAGAAAAAAGATGGGACCCCGATTTTGGTTCAAAGGGAATAGAAAATCAAATTAACGAGCTTGTTTATAAACTTTATGATATGACCGAAGAAGAAATCAAAATGATTGAAGGATAGTGTGTTGGAATAACCTTAAAAAAAGTTAAAACATTTTGCTACAAACCTGTAAGTTAAAAAGGATACTTATCTTTGCCTCATGAAAATATCAACAGGTAAATTTAGTACAAGCTCATGTTTTAGTTACTCACAAGGTAACGAGTGGGTTTTATTTGTCTGTTAGCGAATAAAGAAGAATCTGAAAGAGACCGCTTGTTACCCTGATAGCAAGCGGTTTTTTATTTGTACCCGTTTGGTATGCACAATGGATGTGCGCTGGTCTGCAAAACCAGAGTAGTCAGTTCGATTCTGACACCAAACTCCAAAAGGAGATGTAGCTAAGTTGGTCTATGCGTTGGACTGAAAATCCAAAGAAACCGGTTCGAATCCTGTCATCTCCACTGGTAGGAAAACCCTTGTTCTTTAAGGAACTGCTACTTCAAAGGTTGAATGTAACAGTTTTAAGCCTGGAAGAGGTATTTCCAAGCCTGGAAATGACGTGTTCAAGATTGGCGATGGCAAGTTCAAGCTTGAAAGTGGCAGTTCTAAGCTTGGAAATGGTAGGTTTAAGGTTGGAAGTGGCAGTTCTAAGCTTGGAATTGGCAGTTTTAAAGTTGGATGTGGCAGTTTCAAGGTTGGATGTGGCAGTTCTGCAAAAAAGAAGTTCAACCATTCGCAACAATTTGCACTTTGTTTAAAATATACTATATTTACGTCATCTATAAATTAATCAAATTGTTAACTCAATCTGTGAATCTATGGCTTACACAAAAGGAAGAATTTTAATCTCTAAAAACCCCACCGAGGTTATTGACCTGGCTGAAAAGGTTTTTACGAAGCACAAGGCAGATGGTGAAAAATCACAGCTCAATGCCTTAAATGACCAGGATTGGTCGAAAATTGGACCTACCATCGTAACCGCCAGGGCAAAACACATTGAAGCCGAAACCTTAAAAGGCCAGATGGAAGCTGCCTATCGCGAACGCGATCTGCTGCTCGGTCCTATCAGCGACATCCTCAAGAGCAGCCGCAACATGCTCAAGGCTGTCAACGCCAAAAACCCCAAACGACTCACCGAGTGGGGTTTTAATGTGGACGACACCACAGCTCCAAAAACAACCAAAGCTACAAAGGCATAAGAAAATGCTTTTAATGCTGAAAAGAAAGCCGGAAACCCAGGGAAAAGGGGAGCCGGCTTTTTTTCTGCTATCCCGAATGAAGTACTCACGAAAAACCGCCTGGCCGAATGGGGATTCAATATGGATGATACCACTGCTTCCAAGACAACCAAAGCTGTAAAAGCATAAGAAATAACTTTTTAAGCTAATAAGAATGCCGGAAACCAAAAGAGATGGCTGGTTTGGTTTTTTTTAACATGGCAATAAGGAAGCATGTAACGCATTTCCAGCTCATGCCGGGCAGAGTCGAAGCACAGCCGGCAAGCCGAACTCAAAAATTGACGATGAATCTCAATTAACCTCCCTTTGTGAAATCCTTGTCATTCCTCAGGGGCCTTTGTCTTTGGCCGGCTTTTATTAACCACAAAGGAAAACTAAGGACAACACTAAGGATTTCACGAAGGCAAGGATATGCCTACAGATTATCATAAAGAAAGAACCAAATCAATTTGTCGGAAACAAAGGTAAAATCAAAACAGCATGCAAAGGGTTTTGCACAGTGGTATTCTCTGCTGCCGGAATAGCTGTTCCTGCAACAATTCAAAGGTAGCCCCTTCGGAAGCATTGAAAATAGGGCATTGCAGGCCGTAGTGCTAAAGAAAATTTTTGTCACCGTATCGTGGATATTATGAATAACTTACAAAACACAAGTGTTTAAGATCAGTCTAACCGAAGCGAAAACTCAAAGCAAAGGAATGGGACTAAAAGATCGATGATACTACAACTTTGGAAGAGACATAATACAGGTAAAAATTAGTGATAACATACCAATTTGCAAAAATACCCGTATTAAAAAAATATTAAAATGCAATTCCTATTCATCCGTGAAAGTTTTAAAGTGCTTTAATTTGTCGTCCTTATCCATATATATATAATAAAGTATTAAAATAATAATAAACCCAATAAGAATATAGAATTGCACAAAAGGATTGCTAATCTTATAGAATTCTTGGAATATTGAAATTTTCATTGTTGGCTTTTCAAAACATAAGAGTTCTATTAGTTTTATAAACAAATAAGATAGAAGGCTTGATACAAATAGTTTTTTTGTTAGTCGCATAAGATTACTGGAGGAATCAAAATTATCGGAATCGTCATCAACGGTTTCCTGTAAAATGTAAGGTTTTAATGATTTTGTATAAAAAATTAAAAAACCACTAGTAATTAAAAAAGGAAGAAAAGCTATGAAAGTAAATTCAGCTATCTGAATTAATTCATCGCCTTGAAAAATTTTTATTATTACATTTATAGGAGCGGCCAAGAATAAAGTAATTAGCAAAACATAAAAACTGTATGTAACAATTTTATCTAAAGCAAAAGTCGCCCAAGGCAAAATTTTGTATGCTTCAAAGTCACCAAATTTCAATAATATTTTTGGTTTGTGAATATTAAAATCATTTTTTTCTTGTGTCACATTAGGTTTCATGGGAATACCAAACTTTTTAATTAGTTTTTCCTCTATTTGGCCCTTAATAGAAGCGGCCGATTTTTTTCTTATATATGGGAGTTTATCTTGATATGAATGACTGCTTATTATTATCGTATCACAGTTTTTAAGTTCTTTATCTATTATGGATTTTTGAAGTTCTAAACCAGTTTTGTCATTGGGATCATCATGATTAAGTCCAATATCAAGCAGAACAAAGTTTGGCTTAAAATCTATAATAATGTTTTTAATGTTTTCAAAAACAGTAGTACTTTTTTTTCTTGCGTATTCATCTAACAAATCAGAAAAATTATCAAAATTACTCCTATCAGGATAAACTAAAACATCATATTCGCTAAGACTGTCAAAAATATCAGAAAAATCTATATCAGAATCTTCAATGATTAAAACTTTATTTTCCATCTTATTTAAATTGTAATTTAACACGATACTTTTTATTAATTTTATCAGTTTCCTCGTCCCATTTAATTTTAAGTTGGTTGCATATTTTAATACACATATCCTTGCCACCGTTGATTTTTAAAGTGTTAGGTTCAGGATTCGTGTCAGGCTCATAACCATTTTCAAAAATTATAGTATTTTCAGAATAAACTATTTTAAATCTTTTTGGTGATTCTTTGGAACGGAGAGAGTGCTTCCTCATGTTAATCATTAATTCAGGAAAAACCAATTCGTATATATATTCATTACATTTAAAATTATTTATTTCTAATCTTAATTTATAAGAATCATAAGGAATCCTTTTCCTGGCAAGATATGGAACTCGCATTATTAAATTAAATAATTGTTCAAATTGCTTTTCAGTATAAAATGAATTTTCATTTAGTGAATCAATTAGAATATCATTAGTACCTTCACTTATTAATTTGAAATGGGCATGAATTTTTTGCTTAAGAAAAACTAATAAAGTAACTTCGGCGTCTGTAATTCTTTTACTTTCAAGAACATTTTTCATTGCTCTAAAATAATTGTTAACATTATGTTTCATTGAATTAACAAACTCAAGATTCTCTTTACTTTTAAGTAATTCAATGAAAGCATCACTATCAAACTTTTTTCCCAGATATCGTAGCAATTCCTCTTTAATGAGCAAAAGGAGTCTAATTTTTTCATTATTCATAAAATTTAAATAATTTTTAATATTTGCTTCTAAGGAACAAGAAATAATTAATACAGCCTGTCCTTCCAACTCACACTCACCTTGATTTAACTTTGAAAGATTCACTTTAGACAGTCTAAAGAAAATGCTCATCTGAGCATTATTTAATATTCTGAGTCCTTTTTTTGTAGAATTATTAAAGCAATCGGATTTATAAAGAGAGTCAAATTTCACAGGCGTATCTGATATTTGCTCTCTAATATAATATTCATCCTTAAATGATGTATAGATTTCACTAATATTAACTGCTACTAATAATGACTGTTCAGCCATTCTTACATTTGTTCCTAACTCGATTGATTCATATATTCCTCGCATCATATTACAAATCAGGCCACTAGGAACTAATTCGATTCTCTGAACGGATTTATCTGAGCTTATAGAAAATATATTATCAGTATTTAGATTATCTTCAGTCTTTTTTCGATACTCAATACAAATAGCGTACTGCAGATTGCTTTCACTTGTACCAGGTTCAATAATGGCTTCTTCAATACCAGGTTGAATAATTCGAACAACTGATTTAACAACTCTATTTATTTCATCAATAAACGGTTCATTGAAATCAAGCTTATCATAATGATTAAAGCTGGATTCATGATTTAAAAGTAAGGTCGAAGAAACGAGCATATTTGAAATTGCTAGTTTTATGCATTCAAGATACTTTGGATTATTAATTTCCATTGAATTATTGACAAATTTCCTTGCGTTAATAATTATTGGATCACTTTTCCAATGCAAAAAATAGTAGTTATTTACGCTAATAGGATTCAAGAAAGTAGGCCAATAGCTTTTTAAGCTATTAATTTGATCATGTTTTTCATTCTCATTAATTAGCTTATTATTAATTAATTCAAAATATGATTTTGTAAATTTTAAATAGTTCGTTTTATGTAATTCCTTTAGCATATTCAATAAATAGATATTTTCGGATTTCAACATCCCTGTCAAATGATAGTATGGATCTGTTATGAGCCGATTAAGTTCTTCAGTATTGTCAAAATTTGATGTAAGATATCTTGGTAATAATTGTTTTGAATTTATTAATTTCTCAAATTTTAACGATCGATAATGATTTTTGAAGATTAATTCTTTATATGAATAGAGAAGAAAGGATGGAAAGGAGAATATTTGATTATACTTATAAGTGAAATTATTTTTATTAACATAATTTAATTCATCTATTTGATTATTGTTTTTTTCAATATTTTCTCTAGTTAATATTTCACAATAACTATCATAAATCGGATTAAGAATATCTTCGTTTATGCTATTTTGGGGATTGATGCTAATTTCATATATCATTTTAAGCAAATAAATGAATTTTTCCGAAATTAGATAACTTGAATTTAAATCTATTAATCTTCTAATATAAAACTTCAACTTTCTTAAGCATTCAAAACTTTTAAAACCTTTGTTTTTTTCAATTTCATTTACTATTTTATTAAACTCTTTTAAGCAAAACTTAAATATTGACTCATAAATATTTTTATAATAAATAAAGGGATATCTTGACAACGTTTTAATTATTGTGTCTTTGAGAATTTGAGATTCAACTCCAATAAGATGATCATTTCGAAAAGAGTTTTCAATATTATTCCTATTACAAAAGAATAGCTCGTTCTTTATTTCAATACTATATTGTATTCTATTAATTAATTCAAAAATTAGATTTTCTGGAGAGTCATTATAATCGCTGGAAACATTCATATTAGAAAGCTCGGCATTTATTTTGTGAGTCATGTATAGTTTAAGTAAATCAAATTTACCATTTATTAAAAAATCTTTATAAATATTAAGTATTTCTATAGTGACTATGCCGGACTCATTTTCGAAAGGAAAATATTTAAGACTAATGATTTTGTCATTAATAATATTGTCTTCCGGAAGTTCTTTAGCGACTCTGTTTGGAAGCTCTATTCCAATTCTTCTTTTTAAAACATCTAAATGAGATTCAAGAATCATTCTTATTAAATGATCAATTCTATCTTTTAATGGATTTCCTAAATGTGATGCGGCGACAATTGGAACATTCAAATTAAAGAATATTATAAAATTATTTTGTGGATAAGTGTTTTTATAGGAATAAAGCTTTCCAATAATTTCTTCTCTTGTAAATTGTGTGGTTCTATCAATAATAGTAAATACATAATCAAAACCGTGACGTTTTTCTGTTATTACAAAATTGTCATAGTGTTTTAAATGGTTACTGATCAATTTAAATGTTCTTGCAGCTGATAGCACTTCTTCGAAATAAATAACTAGATTATTGTTTTTTTTGATTAAAGTTTTATAAAGGGACATGAAATTTTCTATGAATTCATTAGTGGGATCGAAGCGTAAAACATTCACTTTAATAGAGCCCAGAATTCCATATGAAGAAATTTCATCCAAGAATTTTGAATTATGTTTACCTTCTGTGGTAATAAATACAATTTCATCAATATTTTTATTTTCTTTTTTAATTTTGGAGAGTATAATTTCTATTTGAGAATTGAAATAATTTAATATTTCTTTTCTATTGTTTTGATAAAATGCATTTCCACGTATATAACTTAAGTAGCTGCTTTTGTTAACAGTAATATGTCCATATAGATGTGTTGGACCTAGAACTGCATTAGCGGAAAAAAGTTCGTTAAAGTTTTCTAATGGTGATTTGTTAATAATATTTAGTTGGGAAATACTACCATAATTGGGAAAACCAAAAATTAAACTGGGGGTCTCAAAATTGTTATTAGTAGGAAATAAATACCTTTCATCTAGTAGTTTTTTGTTTTCAGGAAAGCAAAAAGGACAATCTTCAGGTAAATAAAGGTCTGAATATAATTTAACAAGTGGATGAGCAATATAATGGT
Organism: Bacteroidota bacterium; assembly: GCA_026391855.1. GTDB lineage: Bacteria > Bacteroidota > Bacteroidia > Bacteroidales > CAIXZF01 > JAKLIX01. The sequence goes on from JAPLDE010000204.1 coordinate 54,069, forward strand.
TATTGTTGTTAAAATTTTTATTAATATTGAAATTTATATATTCTGGATAAATACTTTCCCAGTTAAAAGAAGAATATAATTTTGATAATTTCAATTCAAGTTTCTGAGGAATTTTATTTTCCCTTTTAAGATAGAAATTCAACTTATCTGTATCTACAATAATAGGATAGTTAATGTTTTTCAAATCCTTATCTAATACAATAAATATGTTAATAAAATTGTTACTAATTTTCCATTTTTTATTTTTTTTATTTTCTATAATATGTTTCCTTGATAGAATTCCAAGTTGTTCGGTTAAATATTTTCTTAATCTAATGTATGTTGAGCAAGTACTTGAAATTGGAAGAATGATTAATAAAGTTTCATTAAATTTATCAAAATCAGGGATAAATTGCCAAACAAAGTTATTTTTATCTTGTTCAATAATTGCATAATTCATTGAAGGCAACAAATCACATATTAACCTTAACAGCATACCCGAGTATCCCCTAAAACCTATCAATGTTGTGTTTTTATTATAACCTAAAAGACTTAACTTTCTTTCAAGTAATTTTACTAGGTCTAAACAGTTGTCTTTAGATTGAAAATAGCGTTTAGCGAAATAATATTGTGAACTATGAAGGCTTGGACCATTTTCAAAATGTTTATTAGAAATTTTGTAGCCTCCATTTGAACTTGAATAATTAAAAGGATTTAAATTCATTGAAGAATCGTATTCAATGTCTAAAGCATTTTGAATATTGTTAATAATAACCTTTATTTCTTGCTCTGTATTAACCATTACTTTTTTCTTGGTTAAAGGTAAATTTAGTTGATTGAAGATTTTGTTGGATTTTATCTGTATTATCAAAGAATGTTTTTACAATTAACATGAATTAAGCGTGTATATTAAAATTCTCCAGTAAAAATTTAAGCAGCTAACCTTACGACGCTCAAGCATTCATTATAAAGGAGATGGAATTTATTGCAACTTATGTCTAAAGCTAGCTTTGAAAATATTAAATCTGTAATATAATTGGTTGAAGTACATCGTTTTAATATCCAGAATAGAAAAGCTTATTCGTTCCTCCTTGGGAATTGGCAGATAATGAAGTGCTTTGGTTAATGAAATAGTTGTAAGAGCTTCGTTAACATGAAAGTTTATCTTTTTCTCGCGCCTTACCTTGCAATGTTCCAGAACGGCATAGTTTTTTGCAGCCCGAAATAAAAACTCTATCTGAAAACGTTGCTTATAATACAACAGAATCTTTTCCGGACTCAGGTTTAAGTCTGCTGAAAATAAAATGGCAGGACCGTTTGCATAGCCTTTGGTACTATAATTTTCAATATACACTATACGAAAATACCGTTTTAGACTAATGTCATATACAATGCTGGAAAACACATATAAGTCCTCATCTATTTTAAAGCAATATCGAATCCTACGGTGATCTATGAAATGGGTATCTAACATACCATGATACAATTTTCGTCGTCCTTTACCGGATTTCCTCCTTCCAGTGAATGTATGTCTCAGGTTTGCATCCTTTCGGAATTTACTTATGACGTGCAGATATGAGTTCTCTCTTATTACGTTCACAATCCTTTCCTTTGCAAAATATCGGTCAGCAGTAAGATACTTTATGATCAACTTTTTGGCTTCTGTAGTACGGTTTAATACAACCTTAAGATGATGACCTACCAAGTTCTATTCATGATTGGAACCTTTGGGAATCAATGGTGTATGGACAGCTTCTAAAGTGAAGGCTGTACTATTAATAACATCAACTACGGCAAGAAATCCGATTTTAATACTACGTTTTACTGCTTTTACCTGTCCACTCCAGAATCTTCCAACATATGGAGTTTCCTTGCCACTTTTAGAATGATAAGAAGGATCATTGGCAATTATAAGCTCCTGGGAAAAATACTCCAGGATAAGTTCAGTATTGAACTTTGCCCAATCAAATGATTTCTCCATCTGGTTCCGGTAGGTCTTCTCATTAAAACTTCCGTAACTGGACATGTTGATAAAGTTGTATTTGCCTCGAAGTCCCATATTAAGGATCAAAACCCGCTGAATAAATTTTTGTCTTGATTTGGTAGTTTTGCCAATCTTTGTTACTATTGCACTGATAAGGCTTTCGGCTTTATTAAGGAGCATCATGGTTTGTCGTTTTGGTCAACTACAAAGCAGATGCTTTTCTCTTTTAATTTGAGCCTATCGTGCAGATTATTTCGAACATATAATTGTTAAAATCATTTTAAAAAATTACCGGAGTATTGTTATATATCTTAATAACAAAAAAATGAAAATATCCGGCAGGTGTTGAAAAATTTTCGTATAAATAATTAAAGTAAATATAGTATAATGTATGTATACTTAAAGCAACGCTTGGTTTTCAGGCTTGGTTACCTGGTTACCTGCTGGAGAAAGTTTTCTAAAATTTGGAAAGTGTTTCATAAACGTTGATTCGTTATTTCTATATATTAGTTAGGGTTCCTGGTTCCGTTAACAAGACAATTACCTCCTTTCATCGCCTAGCTGATCAGCAATGTCCTTTCCAGAAACATCAGATCATTGGTATTGTAATACTTGTTAACCCAGTTTTTTTCGCTGCTGTCATGCAGATACGAAATGGGTTGTGTTTCAGAGGGGTTTGTATCTGTATTTTTCTGATCAAGGCTTAGTTTGTTGCGAAAATGAAAATGATCGACCAGCCTGATGGCTTCTATGGCAAAAACCGTCACGGCATCCTTATCCCTGATCTCAATCAGGTTATCGCCGTTTCTTTGTTCGGGACCAAACGCCAGGTTGCTGCTGCCGCAGTATACTACCGGGTTTTGTCCTTTAAAATCGACTACGACAAATTTATGGTGGACACTGATACCCGGTATTTTACATTCCGCTTCCCAGGGGGGTGGCAAAAAATATTCTCCAGGCCTGCCCGCAATCCTGACTCCTTTTCTACTATCGGGTTTGTATAGCATAATCTCTGTCTTATCTCCGATTACATCAGTAATGCCATAAGTGAATATTTTATCCTCTTTAACCTGTTTTTTTATTGCTTCAAGGATCGAGCTGGCACTCTTGTCTTTCATGATGGCAAAGAGCACATCCGATGTTGCTCCGAGAATATTGCCTTTTATGGTATCAAACATATTTTGAGCCACCTCTTTTGAATGGGGTGAAAAATGAATGGTCATGGAGGGCAGTCCGGTTTCGTCAAAAACAAAGTCATTGATGGCTGTAACGGTGAATTGGAAATCATCCATTTTTGCCTGGCTAAGTGAATTCTCGAAGACTTCTTCATAGAGGCCGGCAACCTTCTTATTATCGAATATGATAACATGATTGGCATTGATGTAAAGGCCGTTGGTTGCGAAATTGGTTGAACCTGTCAATACCTTTGCCGGCTTTCCATTCAGTTTCTGAATAAAGACTTTTGAATGCGCCAGGGCTTTAAAGCATCCCCTTATCAGTGAATCCGGATCCCTGGCTGTTTGTCTGTATTGTTTGTCGAACTCAGGTTCAAGTTTTCCGGGTTTGGTATGATCTTTTGAATTATCAAGAATAACCCGGACCCTTCCTTGCCGGGCGAGTTGTAAAACGGAATCACAGATGATGGGTTCATCCAGGTCGAAGGCAAAAACATCCAGCGAAAGGTTTGTGTTCAGGATTGTTTCTGAAAGAAAATCCAGTATTCTTTTCCTTGCCTGCCAACCCAGCCATGTATGTTGATATTCATATGAATAATCCTTAAGGTACGGATGTTTCTTTTTGTCAGCGGCAGTTGGTCCGGATGTTTTTGTTATGTCGAAAACTAAATCTGTTTTATTCGGACGGATCTTGTTGCTGGAGCCGAAATGCCTTGTATAAGCCTGTGATTCGATAAATCCCCTGGTAAACCCGATCTGAAGATCGCCGGATTGATAAGGACTGACTTCAATTGTTACACTTACGGTCAGTGTACCGTCGATAGGCTTTAAAATATTATTTACAAGGGACCTGGGTGTTATCTCATAGGTGTAATTCCCGAAAATCCAGTCGTTGATGTTGTGGTCTGTTGCCGGTACGTGAACCCAGCGGAATTTCTGAACCGGAGCGAATTCCATGCTGTTGATTTCCTTGTTATCAGGATCTATACCGCTTTGAGTGAGAACATCAGGTTTGAATGTCATCCTGTTAAACAAGTAGTATGGCGTCTTGCCTGGAGGTGTAACCCGGATGCTGAAGCCTGCGAAATCTTTTGTTTTTGATTCATCCAGATCGAAGGCAAGGAGCGTCATTGCATCGCCTTTATAAGCGCGTACGCTTGTACCGTTTTTTGATTTTAAAATATCCATTTGATACCAAACTTTTGGGAACGGTCAATAATAGTCAACCAAAAATGTAAGAAGAAAAGAATGGAACGGAAGGCTACATCCTTATTGGTTGAGGTGCTTCCGGTCATAGCAGCTGGTTTAGCTGAATAATAGTCATAGGCAGTAAGATGAAAAACGTGTTCAACTTCACCCGCGGGTCTGAAATAGGGAGAGCGCTTCAGTGGTCAGTGGTAAAACCTGGCAGTTTTATCAGGCAGGGGTATTTCAGATTTCCTTTACACTTATTAATAACAAAAAAATGAAAATATCCGGTAGATGTTGAAAAAAAATTTTTGAACGACAGAATCTGGCGTTGAAAATCGACTATATGAGCATATAACAACCAGGATATGAATGAAATAAAGGATTATTATTTTTTTTATGATTCGGTTGTTGGGAATGAGAGGAGAGGGGATTGATGAGCGGACTTTGTAAAATTAATCCGGAAGTGTTTCGGTTAGCCGGTTAAACGGTGTACCAATGTACCGGTGTTCCAGTGATCCAGTGTACCGATATACCAGTGTACCGGTGTACCGGTGTACCGATTTGCCTTTGCATTTTCGCTGAGATTCAGTAAATATTATATTTTTGAACAGTATTTTATGAAGGGCCTATTTTATTATACCGGATCACTAGTGTCCACTAAAAATTAACTTTTGTTCTTTGAAATCCTTGTAATCCGTAGCTTTCAGCGTTTTTTTGTTACGTGACGATTTGAATTGGTATGTTAGCGGTTTCTGATTGCAACCCTATGAACCAAGGTAAATTC
>JAPLDE010000059.1:0-16885 GCA_026391855.1 Bacteroidota bacterium
GTAATCCGCGGACAATTGCCAGCCGATGAAACAGCATTTGCTAAAATTATATTTCAACCTTACCCAGAGTAAAACCAATCTTGTTTACCACAAATTTAAAGGACATACATAACCAAAAAATGGAAATCTTTAATTTTGGATGCTTCTGATTGAGGGGAACTTTCCATTCCTCCCGAATAATACTGATGTCTGTTACATTGTTTATATACAGAAAGGGAGAGTAGATGTTAGTTTAGAGAGAAATGAAAAACGGATAGCGGTTGAGATAAAGGACACGACCAAGGATGATTGGGAGTTACAGAACATTGAGAAATGTCTCAAAGCCGGATATGAAGTTGTTATTGAATGTGCCACTTAAGTATATGATCTCCAATGGTTTTAAGTTCTTTCGGGTACTTAGGAGGCAGTGGCATATTACTGGTTTTTACCAATTCACAGAATGCCAACGCAGGGATGTCCCTGCGGGTTCTATAACCATCCTGAGAAGGAATGCCTCTGCGGCAGCATGGTGGTGCAGAAATACCTCAGTAAAATTTCCGGACCGCTGCTGAGAATACCACCTAAGATATTATAATAAAATACCCCAAAATGTAGTGGCACAAACCTGTTGCCATGCATCTACTATATTGCAAATAAATTAGTTAAAAAAATCTGCTGTCAAACTCGGGATGATTGTATCCACAAGATAATAAATTCAATTAGTGTAAATTTACTTGTGTCAGTTCTGTTTCGGAATTTTCATTATGATACAGACAACAACTCACCCAGTCCTGCTATTTTAAAAGTATTTACCAGGTAGTGATTGCAGTTGATAATGATTAAACTCCCCTTATTTACCTGCCTGGTGACAGAAATACAAATACGAAAAAAAGAGGATGAAACGAATTCGACATCTTTAAAGTCGAACACTACTTTTCCATCCAGCAATTTTGAAGGATCACCGGTACCCCTCATGGCGGCAATCTTCCCCAGTATCATTTCGGAAAGCTTTCCACAGGCAGCTGTATCATAACGACCGGCTAATGTCCAGGTTAACAGTTTCTCATTTTGATTGTAGGTGAATTTTTCCATAACCTTTATTGTATTGATTATTAAACGATTGCCTGGATAATAACGAATTTGGAGCCTAATTTGACTCCATGGAATACAAATCCTCCAAGCACTCTAAATTAACGAAAAATTCAAATCTGTAAGTAGGTTAATAATAAAATGTGATGTAGCCATAAAATCTCCTGAAGATGAATTATTTCATTACTTTTATAAAAAAAAATTCTATCAACCTTAATGGTCTTTCTTTTGAAATATTCAACAAAGTTTAATTTTACCAAAAATGATAAAAACTCTGCTTTTCTTTACCACACTTATAACAGGGTTGTCAGTAATGGCCCAGCACCGTGCCGACAAATGGATTTTCGGGCAAAACACGTCCCTGAATTTTACTAACGGAAGCCCTGTGGTTATGAATACCGGAACATTTACAATTTCAGAAGGTTGTTCCTCTGTTTGTGACAATTCTGGAGCTCTGATGTTCTATACCGATGGTGTCACTGTCTGGGACTCTACCCATACAGCCATGCCCAATGGCACCGGCTTAGCCGGCGATATTTCTTCCACTCAGTCGGGATTAATTGTTCCCTTTCCCCTAAGCGATTCTAAATACTATGTTTTCACCGTCACTGCCGACGGCGGTGAAAACGGCTTCCGGTACTCCCTGGTGGACATGACATTAAATAACGGTCTGGGTGATGTAACCGACAAGAATATCTTCATTGCGGACAGTGTTACTGAGAAGCTGGCTACCGTCCGGGATGCCGCGGGTACGGGATACTGGATCGTGGTCCACAAATGGGGCTCCGACACTTTCCTGGCCTATCATCTGATTGTCGAAGGAATCGGTTCTCCCGTCATTAGTCATTCAGGGATCGTTTATACCACCTCCGCCATTCAAAATACTTACGGGCAAATGAAATTTTCAAGTTGCGGTGAAAGAATAGGTGTGGCAGCTGGATACCTGAATACAGTCGAGGTATTTGACTTTAATGTTGCCACTGGTGTGGTCTCGAACCCGGTAACCATCCCCATGACCGAACATGTGTATGGGATAGAATTCTCTAAGCTCACAAACATGCTCTATGTAAGCCAATATGGTGACCTGGCCACCCTTCTTCAGTACAATATCTCTTTGTCAGGTACGGCGGCCATCATCGCTTCGGAGATTCAACTCAGTTTTACCGGCAGCATTTATGCCCTGCAAATGGGGCCCGACGGGAAAATCTATGTGGTGAAGTCTTTTAACCCCTACCTGGGAGTCATCAATGAACCCGATAATTATAGTATAAACTGCAATTATGTTGAAAACGGAGTCGACCTGGACCCAAATTTTATGGGGAACAGCGCCGCACTGGGACTGCCGGGATTCATGCAATCCTTCCTGAATACCGATATTCTCTGTGAAACGACTGGATTACCTGCTGATGAACCGGTTTCTGAGGTTTCCATTTATCCGAATCCCTCGGCTGAGGAGTTTTACCTGAAGTTCCCGTCCGTTTCCATACCTATAGAAGTAAATGTTTACAATTATCTTGGTGAAAAGATTGAACAAATCAGTGTGACTGGAAATGAAGTGACAGTTGGTAAAAACTTTGCCCCCGGGATGTATTTCATACGTACCCTGTATGGAAAAAGTGCACAGACAATCAGGGTCTTGAAATACCAGGGTTTTTGAAACATCAGGACAACATTAATTTGGCAATAGGACCCCTCAACGATACTGTCAGTATGAGTATTGAAGAAAAGATAAAGCGAGAATGAACTTCTGGCTCTAACTCTCACTCTCTCCCTTTTTGTCCCTTAGTCCTTGATTATCTTTTCAAACCGGATTTCCTGCCTGGAAATAACCCTGATAAAATAGATTCCCTTAGGTAGCCGGGAAATGTCAAATGAAAAATCTTTCTCTTTTACAGGGAAAGTGGTAAGAACCCTACCCTGCAGGTCAGTGATATCAATGGTTTTCATTAAATGCTCAGCACTTATTCGCACTTGTCCCGTTGTCGGGTTGGGATACACATGAATCAGGGGGTCAATAGTGAGAAAACCAATACCAACCGTATTGTCGTCAACAGCAATCCAGCTTGAGGCAAGGCTGTTATCAAGGGTGTCGCAGATCAGCTGAAGGAATTTTCCGTTGCCGTCGGCATCCGGCCAGGGGAGGTGGTCGTAATAATGGACATGATCTATCTCGTTTCCGAATGCATCCAGCAACAGAAGGTTCTCATCTGCATTAGACAGGTTTCTTATGAACTGGCCCCAAGGTGCTATTCCATATCTATTCTGAAAGGTCGCTATATCGCCTGCGAGAAACAGGGAATTCCCGGCCGGCAGGGAAGATCCTGCCGGGAACTGGTATACCAGGCCCATTCCGCCGAAATATATCCCCGTCAGGTCGATAACGGAAGTCCCGGCATTTGTTATTTCAAGGAATTCCAGCTTGTCTTCGTCCGGAAAACCTATTGAAGTTCCTGGGTGGTAATTGATCCCGGAAATATCCAGCGGTGGTGTGTAAACATTCTGGCATGCGTTGTATGAACCAAGGTGGTTTGTCATCCAGGGGATACGGAGGTTAAGCCAGTCTTTCAGCGAACTGATAGAGGCCTGATGGTTACCGATTGTGCCCCAGCGGGCATCCTCCCTGACCACTGCGTCACTGATCAGGGAAACCGTGGTATCAATGAAACTTTCCAGACTCACGAGATTAAATGGCCGGCCTGGTTGAGTGAGCTCATTCCAGCGCCTGGATAAATAACATTTGAATGTCGCATTATTAAAGAGGTCCCTGTAATATTTCGGCCCCTCACAACTACCATTGGAAAATTGCCAGACATCCGGCTTGCTCCGGTCAACCCCTAATTCGAACAGATCATTGCCGAAAGTGAGATTCATATCCCAGACGGGACCTGCCCATAATTTCCCGTTCCTGTCCTTGTGATAGTATGTACTGTAGGTGTATGCATCCACATTGCTGGCAATTTCATTGACCAATATATAGTCGACAAAAGAAGGGATGTCGATAATAGAAGGATATCCATTTGATATAGAAGAATTACCGGCAGTGCAGACTGTCTGTAAGCTCAGAAAGACGGACTTGATATAGTTGTTTTGCTGTGTGGTTATATTTTCCGGTTTGGGCCAGCTGTGTATGAACTGACAGTCGTTGTAACCGATATAACTCGACATGTACCAGGCAATGGGGTCACCACCGGTGGTTTTATCTGTCTTGGTTATGTATCCGCCCGACAATTCCGGCTGGCTGTTGTCCGTCGAATCAATTTTAACAATATTCACCCTGTTTTTATCAGCCTTTACTTTTTCTTCCAGGATATAAAGCCCCCTGTAATCCCCGTTAATCATGACTTCACAATAGGCGGTCCGGCTGGCATACAGACCAATCTGCCTCGACAGATTGAATGAAAGGTAGTCCCTGATCAGTGAAGGATCTGAACTGAGTCCGTCGAGTACCCAGTCGTTTTCGGAAGGCATGCTCAGCAGACTGACATTATTGTTTGTGACATTGTCGGACATGACGGTGGTAAAACCATAGGCTTTCTTAGGAAATGACTGCGAGTAGGATCCCCGGATTTCTATGTCTATCCTGCCGTAAAAGTCCAGATACTGGAGCGAATCCTGATCCGTCACATAATTGATCAATCCCGGCCCCCGGTAAATAATCTTCATGTCACCGAGCACACCCGGCTCGTCCGGTATTGAAGCGCCACTATCTGTGTTGATGATGACAATAGGCAGATTGCTTTCAGTAAACACCTGGGATTGAACCGAAAGGACGAATGATAAAAGCACCAGTAACAGTAAAAATCGTTTATACATGTCGTTTTTATTAATTCAGAACTCTTCCTGGCCTTGCAACAATTAGTGATATTTTCTTCCTTCAACATGATTTTAAACTCGGGTATAAACGCCGGAATCGTTAAAAAGAACGTATTGCCCTTACACGGCAAGTTAGTAAACATTTAAGTCCACCGTCGGAAGAACCATTCTGGAAGTTCTGAGTCCAGAATCTAATGGAATCGTACTCTGTTGAACACCAATACCACCCATTAGCAAAACCGCCAACCACGTCTTTTTGCAAATACAACAAATTCAATTCATATTTTGATGGTAAATACCAATCTCCATAAGTAACTTCATCTGCGGTTGCAGCGTAATTGGCACAAAGAATTGCTGCATAAGGTTGTGTATCTGTCATTTCTAAATTGAGTTTGGCCAGTGAAACTGCGGTATTCATTTTCCCGGCGTACAATCCGTCGCCCATGCAATTATGGATTACAGAAACATTTTGATTGTAATAATATGCTCCTGATTCTGAACTTTGGTCTGTAGGAGCTGCGATTAAACCATGATGCTGGGTAGCGTCCAGCCAGAAGATAATTCCGCCGCCATAGCTTTCGCCAATGGAGTGGACAGCAGGGTATGTGTTTAATTTGGTTTTATCTTCTGCACTCATGCTTCCGGGAGCACTTGTGGTAGCTGGTGAAATTGAAATAACGGGTGCTGTTCCGCCTGAAGAAACGATTGGGGCAGTACCGGTAACTGCTGTAACTGTGCCGTTACCCGTGCCGGCTCCTATGGTTGTCCTTACAGCTGATGCATCAGCATCATCCAGTATGTTGAATGCAAAATCAGGGATGGTGTTTGCCGCCACGTTTCCTGTGCTTTTCCGCGAAGGAAATGTATTGGCAGAAAGCGGGAGGTCGGTCGGAACTGCTTCTGTGACAGTATTGTTCACCTTGATTGTGTTGGCAGCCATATTTGCCATCTTGGTATTGGTTACTGAACCTCCGGCAAGGGTAACTGGAAAACTTCCGGTTCCTGATCCTGTAACGTCACCGGTGAGTGTAATGATCTGGTCGCCGGTATTATTACCTGTAATGTTATCCAACTTTACTTTATCAGGCGCACTCATACTCCCGGCACCGGATGAGGTAGCCATATTAATGGAAATTACCGGTGTGCTGCCTCCGGAGGAGATAATCGGATCTGTACCGCTTACACCTGTAATAGTTCCGGACGACGGTGTTACCCAACTCATCTCACCGGTTGTTGTTGAACCCAGAACCTGGCCATTACCGGCTGGCAGAGCAAGTGGCAAGGTAAGTGTGTAAGGTGTTGCAACTATTGCAGCTGCCTTTAATCCCACATATCCTGAAGTAGAACCAAAATGTCTAATATCTCCCCTTAATACAGTGGTCAAAATGGAAGAATTACCCAATGTGGCAGTATTACTACCGGCTCCCGTTGCATTGGAACCAATCACAATCTCGTTAGTTCCGTTGTTAGCCTGTGCAACGCTAAAGGCTCCAAGAAAAACTGAGTTTGAACAGGATTGGCTCCCTCCGGAACTTACTCCCACAGCAGTATTGTAGTTACCGGAAGCAAGGGAATTCAATGCATAAGTGCCAATTGCCGTATTGTCTGAACCCGTTGTATTTACATTCAAAGCTGCGTAGCCGGTCGCTGTATTTCTGCTGCCTGTTGTGTTCAGTGGTAGCGAAATCAAACCAAAGGCAGCGTTCTGAATTCCTGTTGTAGCCGATTTCAATGCCATGAAACCAAAGGCAGTATTGTCGGTGCCGGTAGTAAGAGCATTCAGGGTATAATGTCCAAAAGAGGTGTTGGTACCTGAACTCAGATACCCGGATTTAATATTATTTACCTTAAAAATCAGGGGTTTATCATCCGTTGTACCAAGAAAATCAGTAGCTATGTTGATGCCGGAATTGCCGGTAAGCGCCCACCCCGGTTGTAATCCGTCCAATTTTATTTTATCGGTAGCGCTCATACTTCCTGCAGTACTTGCATTAGCTGGCAAAATTGAAACTACCGGGCTTGCTCCACCACTGATCATAATAGGCGAAGTACCCGTTACCTGAGAAACAGATCCAGTATCAAGATGTTTCCAGACGCTACCGTCGTAATAATAAAATCCTTCCTGTCCATCGGTCTGGTAAACCAATAATCCGGTGGTAGGTGTAACAGCAATAGCAATTCGTTGAGTCGCTGTCATCCTGGGTATTAGCATACCTTTCGAAGTGCTGCTCACATCGAGCATGGCATTGTTGTCGGGGTTGGCACCTGTGGAGTTGATTGCCACTCCCGTCTGAGCAAAACTATTGATGCTGCAAATCAATACTGCTAATAATAGTAAAATGATCTTCTTCATGAGGAAATAATAAGGATAAGAGGATTAAACATTTATATTAATTACAGAATCACAAGAATTCGAAGTTGAGAGTGCATTTGACAGGTGAAACGGATTTCCACCAATTCAAAATATCAAAATTCGGAATAATGACAGAAAAAACCAAATATATATAGCAATGCTCTCTCTGTTGTTTCCCATTTCAGTAATAAAAACCATTCAAAATAATCAGATCAGGAGGGTTTGAAAATATTCTTATATTCAATCCATTGTAATTATTCTGACACCGTCTGAAAAAAGTGAGGATAAATTTTTATATAGTTGCTGGTACTGATGTAATGCAGTGATTGAAAAGCCCTTTAACCACTTGGTTTTTAGATACTCAGCCATGGTTTATTGTGCTCCACCCCTTAAGAAACCCGGTCCTCATCCTCTTGTTCAAAGTGAAATAAGTAACATCTGATTATCAATAGGATCGTATATATTTTTATAAATTAATCAAAGTTCTAAAAGTGATGAGAATGACGAAGGATTCATGGACGAAATTCCTCAGAACCCGGAAGAAATACTTGACCACCGCTGTCAAAGTATCAGAAAATCATTAGCTTCCGAATTGATGGCAAGAGTGATTAAATTATCTCCAACCTTTTTCGAAAGACTTGTTGTACCCAAATCTATTTCAACCTGAGTAAAAGTTATTAATTCCGGATATTCTTCATTACTTTGCATGGGAATCAGTTCCTCTGCGGAATATTTAAATCCGGGTATCTATGAAGAATTTTACAATTTTTATCACTTTACTTTTTGTTGCTGCCGGTCTGAAAGCCCAGGATATTATTGTATTGAATTCAGGTGAATCTATTAAATCAAAAATAACAGAGGTGCTTACATTCAATATTAAGTATAAAAAATCTGATTCCCTGGCTGGCCCGGAGTATTCGGTTAAAAAAAGCAATGTTTTTGTTATTTTATATGAAAACGGTCAAAAGGAGATCATTACTCCCCCCCCTCCGAAAAGAAAAAAAAACCCAGAGAAGAAAACGAATTCATGAAATACCTTAAAAGCGGTACTTTTCTATTAAGCGGCTCAAGTTCCCTGACGTATGCCAGTACGCTCAATTCAACCGGGGATGATGCAGCACAGGATTTAAATGTAAAGCTCGGTTTGGGATATTTTGTGGGTAATTATTTTATGTTGTATACCACCCTTGGATATGAAACAATGGTAGTAAATGAGAAAAATTCAGCCAACTCTGCCATTTCAGTAGGTGCCAGGGTTTACCTGGGATCCCCGTTTTATCTGAATGTCGGTTATGCTTCCCTGACTTCAGGTCCTGCAGAAGACATAAGATATTTTATACCAGCCATTGGTGCAACGGTAGTACTCAATCAATCCTTTGCCATTGAACCAGAATTCAATTATGTGTTGTGCCTGAAGGAGCACTTCGCCAATCAGATCGGAATAGGTTTCGGGTTTGTTTATTTATTCTGATCGGATACCAACAGCAAGGATAATTACAAGATCTGGTTCATCCACTGGGACAAACAGTAGAAAGAAAAACAGGTAGTTGAACTGCCGGGCCAGGTTCTTTATAAGTGGGAACCGGATAAGTTAACCAGGGATTTTAAGGCACATATTCCCGCATTTAGTTGGCTCCGGCGAAAAAAGAACACGTAAGACCTTAAAATAATGGAGGATGAAAAATATTTCATTACATTTGATTTTGATTTTCACCACCAACCAACTCAACCAGCTGCCATATGGGAAAACCTGCCGCCCGACTCACTGATATGCATATGTGTCCAATGGTTACACCCGGGCTTCCTCCTATACCCCATGTAGGAGGTCCAATAATCGGCCCTGGTGCCCCTACTGTTATGATTGGAGGCATGCCTGCTGCGGTAATGGGCGATAGTTGTATATGTGTAGGTCCTCCCTCAACTATTATCATGGGTTCAACCGGAGTAATGATAGGTGGAAAACCTGCTGCCCGGATGGGAGACCCTACAGCTCATGGGGGTGTCATCTCAATGGGTTGTCCAACTGTACTTATCGGAGAAATTATGGCAGGTGGGGCGGCTAGTCCTGTAAGTGCTTTTGTTATGGCTCCTAATGTAGCCGTATCGGCAATGAATGGGATGTCGCCTTCAGCCATTAATAGTTTTGGTCAGGTAACGGCCTTTCAGGTTGCAGCAATTGTAGGAGACATGTATGCTGTGATTCCAAAAACCTATATTGAGATTGTTAAAAAGCTGAACATGTTCCCTGAAGAGGAAACAAAAAAAACCGAGATTGATTTCCAGCTTCTCGACCAAAACGGTGAACCTGTTAAAAATGAAAACTATAAAGTTACCCTGCCGGGTGGGGGTGTAATGACGGGTAAAACTGACAATGAAGGAAAGGTTCATATTGCAGGTATTGATCCGGGTAGCTGTAAGGTAAGTTTTCCTGATATTCATGAAGATGATTGGTCTTAATCATTCAAACCACGGTATTTTCCTTTAGAATACTAATATTTGCTGCAATATGCCTACAGACTACAAGGTAAAGGTTAAAGATAATTTGCCGGATATTGGCAAAGAACAGCTTTTCAGTGTTGAAAGCCTGATTAAAGAGAATGTAGACAAATGGCCTGATTTATATAAGAACCCTGAGGTGTTAATGGACGGAATGACTATCCTGATTCCTGACAGAAAAGCCGGGGAACAGAGCCAATCGACAGGTACTATTGCAAAATATCAGGTAGCAGTTCCTCCAAAACACTATCTCCGGCTTTCAATCAAAGACCCCTGGGGAGCTTTAGTGCCAGAAAAAACCAAATTGTTCATCGGTTCTGCAGGTGCAGCTGATGCCGGTGGTGTTGAAATTAAAAAAGTACTTTATAATGATTCAGATCCATCCAAAAGGATGTTAGTTATCCAGACTGTAAAAGAACTACCACAGCCCATTTCGTCAATAGCTTCGGCTTCATTAGAGCTAACTCTGTATTCAACTTCAGGAATTAAGAAAAAAGTAAAAGAGACAATAAAGCTTCATATCGGAGAATTAAGCCCGATTCTTGATCCGAACGACTATAAGTCGGAGAAGGAAAAGCACAGCCCAAAGGCTATAATGGCCGTTCAGAAAATTCTGACCAACCTTGGGTATTATGTTACAAAGAAAAAGCAAGGAGACAGAGAAGTTGTTGTTAATCAAATAGATGGAATATATAATTCTGCTACAGAGGCTGCAATAACCAGCTTTCAAATGGATATTAAACGGGATTATGAAGAAACCGGGGATGCAGATAATGATACCTTAAATGTATTGATAGACAAGATAGGGTTGAGAATGATGGGGCCTCAACTTCTCAAGGAGAAAAAAACGAGGAAGTATTTAGTATTTAAAGATAATACTTCCAAATCCGCCGAAGATAATAAAAACAGACCCTTGTTTAAGCATATGGGGGCAAAGATGACAGCACTTTCCAGCGGAAAAGTGGAGCCGTT
This sequence comes from Bacteroidota bacterium, assembly GCA_026391855.1. GTDB lineage: Bacteria > Bacteroidota > Bacteroidia > Bacteroidales > CAIXZF01 > JAKLIX01. The sequence goes on from JAPLDE010000059.1 coordinate 10,703, forward strand.
CGACAAGTATGATGAGCCGACCCGGCATGTTTCTGCTAAAACTCCAAAACCTGGTCCTGAAGCCTCAAGGGAAATTACAAGATATCCTCTTGAAGCATTTGTTGCACCTCACCTGGGAAAAAAGGATGTTGATTCGGGTCCCCGTTCTAATGTTATTAGTTGCTGCCTGCCAAAAGTCGTATGTATGGACGCAGGAGCCTGGTATAAAGATTCTCTGAATTTCGGTGTTATTTGGGGAAGGCATGTATACTTATGTTCCTATGACAAAAAGAGTTATCATGCATCAGCCAAAGAGCCTCCTAAAGTTGAATTAAGTTTTAATAGGGGAGTTGATGCACATCTTGACTACAGATTCTTTAAGAATATTAAAAATGTGTCTATTATAAACTGGTCTTATTGTTACTGGGGAGGGGAATCAGAATACGACTGGACCAAAATGTACATCGTGATACCGGATATGCACCTGATGTGTCAAAAAATTGGTGATCACTGGTACGATAAGAAATTTAATGTTAATGCCGGTCTGGCATTGTTAGATTTTGGCCTGCAGGTTGAAAATATCACCCCAAAATTTGCGAAGACTGATATTGAATTTGTTCAGGCTGGAGATGCTTATGATCTATGGGTGGGATCAGGGTTTGCTACACAAAGTATTAAAGACGAATTTAACAGGCAGCATCAAAAGTGGGTAAGCGAATATGGTACGGGGATTCATCCTACAAAAGTCTTAGGTGCCCTTGCTTCAATCCCATCTCAGGATTTCACAGAAGAACCCAGGAGAACAGGTTATATGATGGATCCACTTTTTAAGAATAGTAGTGAGGGTGTTATCGAGTATGTGAATGGCCCAATGTTTAAGTTTATAGAAGGTAATGCTACTGAATTTGAAGAAGTTATTGATATAAAGAGAGAGATCAGAAATATGGTAAAGGAAATTCAGGGTGTTGGTCTATATGATTGGGTGAAAGAAATTCCTGGCATTGAAGCTATTTTAAATAAATTGACGACTAATGATCGTGTCTGGAGAGAACAATCCAGAATTCTGAATCCGGCTGAAGCTGCTTTCAGGCTGTTTAAGGAAAAATTCACAATTACGTTCATCTATGGAAATCACGATAATTACCTCATTGATGATGAAATTACCCGGGAAATTCCAGAATTAGAACCCCGGAAAAAATGGTTTGAAAACGCCAAGGAAACCATTTATATGGAACATTCACACAGGATGGAACAGCTTTTTCTCAACGAAAAGTATTATACTTCCTCTAAATATAAAGGTGAAAATGCAATTCCCAGAAATAATGATGGGGAAACCAGTGGATTTTTAGCAACTAATGCGTATTATCTGATTAATAAAAGGGGAATGCAGCTTCCACCCACCTATGCTTCGCGATTTGGCAAGATAACAATGGCAGTTGGGGGGTATTTTGCTGACACATATGCAAAAATTCATGACAGAGATATTTATTTTGAGGAATTTAGAAGAATTATAGTGGGACGATTATCAACAGGGGCAAAAGGTGTACCTCAGGTGATGATAATAGCGCATACACTTAAAAAAAAGGCCAGGGACGAAGCCCCTGAAGTCGGTGAAATGCGAATGATGAGGGTTTAAGGACTACCGTAATTCGCTTTTCTTGTATCTCGTTGAATATTAATTAATTACAATTCCATGCCTCTAATTCCTGCCTTTCTCCTGCTCGATGCAGCCCGAATGGGAGATAATATGGATACTGCCAAACAACTCTGTATCCGTTTCGATACGCTCATACAGGGTAAAAACAAGGATCTCATAATCAGGTATGGGCCGTTTCTGTTTGATATTCAGGATAATATACAATTCAAAAACTGGTATTTTGAACAAGGTTGGGGTGATTCCTGGGGAGTTTTGGTTTACTCAAGTGAAGATCAGAAGTCCATTGTAAAACACCTTGGTGGTTTATTGTTATCTAAGACCCCTAACGGAAGGGACAGGTATTTCAGGTTTTATGACCCTAGAGTATTGAGAAAATACCTGCCAGGATGTGATAAAAACCAGCTTAAGGACTTTTTTGGGTCTATCGACTATTTTATTACCGAAGACGAAGATCCTGAATTCGGGATATTGTTTTACCTGCAGGATGGAAAACTGCTTCATACCCGGATTACAAAAGAAACAGCCTTGACTTTTTCACCTGAGCCCAGGACAAAAGGATTTTCAACTTTCTAATTCCTAGTGATTTAGATATTATCTCTGGAAAGTCAAAACTTGCTTTTACCATTTATTATATTTTACATACTCCGGAGCAGGTATTTTTGCGATCTCTGTCTTTTCTCCCTGACTTGGTAATTTCTTCCGGCTGAGTAAAATACAATAATCTGTTTGCCAGCTACTTCCATAACTATTCTATTATTGAAGACCAAAACTTATTTGAAAGGTTTTACTGGTTTGGTATTTAAACGTGCAAGCTGTTAAATATATTCATTATGCCCCCCAGTTATACTGGAAAAGAAAATGAAACGCTTGAGAGTATAGGTGATGTTTCATTTTGATTTGTAAAACAGGTACAGTCTATCATAAAAATTAGAGGGGGGGCAACTTGGTAACTATTATAAATGGAAGATACATTGTGTATTATAAAAAAAGGCTGTCGAAGATGACAGCCCTGGTGGATTTTGAGGAGATTATAAGTCGATCAAATTGACCAACTCGTGCCAAAATAAGTGGACTATCTTAAGTACCACAATGCCAATGATTAATTATGGTGAATTATATCAGGCAGGTACCGATGGTTTACTATTTCTATCTTCCTGTTATCCTGCACACTAACTCAGGTAATCCCTCACTGCTTTCCGGATACCCTTTTTCACATTCTCCCAGGTCTGTTTTTTATAGCTCACCGGGGCTTCAGTCTCTTCAGCATCATCAAAGAAAGTTATCGCATTTGGAATACTAATCGCCAGCATCTGACTTGGATATTTTTTCTCATGCCAATCGATGATTTGTCGAAGAGAATAATATTGAAGCAGTTGATACAAATCCCAAAAGTCCTTTTTCCTGCCCCTGCCAAGAATGGCTTGTATTTTCATTGCACCTATGTCTGGGTCATTGTACATTCTTATCCTCTCTGCAACCTCTATTGGTGCGATGGGCAAATGAGGGAAATAAACTATATCGATCTTAACTTTTTGTATATAGCAGAAGATTCCCAGCTGCCTATGCCCTCCTTCAGAGAAGTAATCATTCCCAAAAATCCTGATCAATTCTTCTTCCAGTTGAACAGGGTCAAATCTTTCATGAAAGAATAAATCCAGATCAACCGAACTGCGATGACCATATCGGAGAGATAAAGCTGTACCCCCAACCAGGGAAAAGGGTTGAAGACAAGGTAGTTCCATTAACTTTTTCAGTAAGGGAAGAGTCCCGGGTTCAACTGTCTCAGTATGTAACATCTGAATTCATTCACTGGTTTGTCAATAACAGCACTGGCCAGGTAAATCCTGTGCAGAGGTAAAAATTTTGCATTCAGTAAGGCATCTGTTACCTTCTCATCGCCGTAATACCTGCGGCACTGGCGGATATCGTCCACATCGCCCCTTTCAAACACACGCTCTATCACAAAATTTGCCCTGAGATCAAGGTCCATTTTATCATAATCCACATCCCAGAAGATGCGCCTGTTGAATACCGGTTTTGGTTTTTCGGACATGTGACAAAGATAAGGAAATTTCACCGGGTCAGTTTCTTTTCTATGGCCTAACGGGGAGGTTTGAGGATTCGCTTCACCCGGATCCAGTCACATTCGATGGTCGCCCAGCGATCGGCACCAAACCCTATGCCCGGCAGATTATATTCATCGTCAGTCAGAAGATTGCTGGTATAGGCCAGGCTTTCATCAAAGAAAACATAAAAACGGTTTTCATATCGTCTGATCATAATCTTATGGAAATCACCCACCAGGTTTAATGGATAGAGTTGTCGGTAATCGGTAAAACTGTTCCACCCACCATCATAATAACCAAGATTAAAGGAATTGTCCCTCCGGATAAGAAAATAATAAAAACCGCTTTCCCTGCTCCAGATTAATCCGCCTTCTGACATAGAATATCCTGACTGCATCGAGAGCTGAAGATTAACTTCAATCTCATAATAAAGAGGGGTTGTCGGGAAAATGGAATCTTTCAGAAAATTGTTGAAGTAGTCATAATTATAGGAATTCAATACAAGTATCCCGTTGCTGACAATTACTGAATACTGTGAATTGGAAGTGACGGGCCAGTGAAAGTTATTGTTTTCAAACGAATCAACCATCACTGTTTCATAATACTTATCCATTATCCCGTTATATTTATTTACGAAAATGGTGTCTCTCTCAAAAAAGATATAATCCAGGTAACCAGGTTTTTTCTCGTCATCACAGCTAACAAATGCAACAATTAGGAAAGCACCCCGGATCAAAATTCGTAAACACCTCATTATGAGGGGATAACAGGACAATGTGTTTCTTTTCCATTCCATCACATTCCTTTGTTAGTGACCGGCCTGGTAATTTTTCCAGGTTTTCTGCTGATGATCCCAGTAATCTTCCGGGTTTTGACACGCCTGAAAATTGATCTCCTTTCCCTGAAAAGAACCATGGGTAACAACCTGGTTTATCAATTGGTTTTGCCGGGTAAAGGCCTTGGGATCAACGTTTTCCACCAGTGAGTACGTTATCGTTACCGGCTCCTGGATCATATGGGATTTGACGGGACCAAAATTGAAATAAGTCAGGGCAGTTGTGTTGGAATGATGCTGAAAAACCGGTATCTGGACAGAGTCTTTTTTTTCGGTGGTGATCCAGTCCAGCGACTCTTCTTTTACCGGAATATTGAGTGCTTTACGGACCCTGTATTTTCTTTCGCTGCTTGCGGTTAAGGAAGTCACTTTCGCGCTTACCGTAATCCTTACCGGCAGGTCCAGTTCTGAGTTATTTCGGATATTGCATAGGACCAGGTACTGCTTGTCGTGGCCGGAAGCTGCGGGATCCAGGTGAGCGAATAAGGCCTTTTCAGCCGTATCCTGAGGGTTGTAAGTATTAACAGAGGTTTTTCTGAGATCATCCAGGAAAGACTTAAACTTGTTCATCAGGAAGGCCCTGGATTGAATGGCTGTTATCTTTAAAGAGCGGTAGAAAGGGTTCACCGGGTAATCAAGGAGCTGGCCGATCAGCGCATTTTTATCTTCCATCAGCGGATAGTTGGTCTCCCATGAATATTCAAGTATATCTTTCTCAATGCCAGGATATTGGATATAGGAGAATCTGATAAAGAAGTTCGCAATATCATCAGGCTTGATAAATTTAGCATTATAAAACAATACCTTCAGATAATTTGACTTTTGAAGATCATTAGCCGGGAAAGATGAAAAATCAGCCGAAGGGATCAGATATTGTTCGGGAAATGTGTTGAAAATCCTCAATGCATCTTCTTTGGGTAAAAGGGTTTGTTTACAGGCATTGATAATAACCCGCTGAAACCGTTTACTTTGAGGGAACATGGAGGCAAAGTCGATGGCCTTGTTTACATTATCCACCAGTTTTTCGGACAGGGGTTCAATATCTATATCAAGCGGGGCATACCGGGCATATAAGGATTGCAGTTCATAGTAATCAATGCAGCGATACAGGTGTTCGATTTTAACCTCTGAAAGTGATTTAACGTTGGGATAAAGATCGATGACCTGGGGAAGTTCCGCTTTTTCCAGATAAGGCAATGAGTTTTTTATTACCGCATCGGTGTAAGGACTTATGGGAAAGGCTGATTTAAATTCTTTTAATTCTGAGATATTATGAGCCGTATAGTTTTTTTCTATTGAAAAGGGAAGGATATCAAAAGAATAATGTGATACGCCGGAAGGGATCAGTGTATAATCGTGGCTGAATTTTCGGGTCCATTTTTGGGGATTAACCTCATTTTTGATGGTGTTTAAACCAAAGATATAGTTTCCAAGCATCAGGAGAGAGTATCCGGCGCCGGCTCCGATGATCGCATTTAACTCCCTGGTTTCCACTCTCTTTTCTTTTAATTGCGAGGTAAAAATGCTTGCGTTGTAACCAATATATCCTCCGGCAAAAGCACCCCCCAGGGTGACAACCACACCGAGTCCATTGATTACCTTGTGATAATGGGGCTCAGAGATAGTGATACGTCCATTGTTTTTAC
>JAPLDE010000059.1:16923-33788 GCA_026391855.1 Bacteroidota bacterium
ACGCTATTTCACGGTAACCCGTTTTTTTTGTCAGACAGGAATACAAGGATAAAACCGAAAGAAACAAACAGAAATGCCAATATCCGGATCTTTTCATTCTCCTGGCAGTTATTCGGTTATCATTACTCCCAAACTCAGGTACAGCATATTCAAAGCTTTCTTATCGAGGGCAAAGGACCTCATATACTCCACGTTCAGCCTGAAAACCGGGGTGTCGATGGGTCCTAAAATGCTTAAAACTCCTATTTTATAATAAAACCCAGAAGTACTTACACTGCTTTTATCTACCTTCTTACTTGAAAACCAATATTCAGAGCCGCACCCGATACAAACACCCGAAGATTGATAACCTGCCCCGGCATAAGGAATCAGCAACTGGGTAAAGGTTACAGGGAATAATACTGCAGAGACTGAAAAAGAAACGCCCCTGTGACGGATATTCACGGAATCCGAATAATGAAAGACTGTTTTGGAGCTATCGACCCTAAACCTGGAGGAAAACCAGTCGAAGTCAAAAATAAAGGGAAAAACCATCTGGCTTGCCCTGAACGCACCCCCGTACTTTCGTTTTATTACTTTTTCGTCAAGATTATTTCCAAAATGGCTGTTCAGGAAATTTGTCTGGTGATATCCGTAATAAAGGCTTAACCCGTTAAGATCTCTAAAATAATCCATCTTCTGAGAAAAAGTAAGGCGGTTCTGATATTCCTTGTTTTTAAAAGTAATGGGTTGAGAATAGCTGTTACCGGAGAGGCAGCCAATGAGCAGGAGGTTAAAGATAAAGAGAAAACGTGTAAGGTATTTGTAGTTAACCATCTAAATATCAGTTCATTAATGCGTATATGGTTATTTTAGGTACAAGGCAGATTCTTTTTGTTATCAGGGGTGATCCAGGCGGGCATACATGGCTTTGATGTCGGCATAATGATCGCTTATCCACAGTGATCCGGTTGAAGCAGGGGTAAGTCGTGGTTGGGTTTCCTTATTCACTGTATTTAAGGGGATAAGCTTCAGTAAATCTTTACAGCCATTCAGATCACCGGAATAATATTTTGAAAGGGCCAGTCCAAGCATAGGCTCAGAGTCGGATTCATTTAACAAGGTGGCTCTGTAAAACCGTTGCATAGCGACGGGATAGTTTTTAAGGGACATTTCCACAAAGCCAAGGCAGGTGTATGCCCGGGCCATAGAAGAGTCAATTTCCAGGGCTTTCTGATAAGCGTTCCTTGCATCTAAAAAGTTGTTTTGTCTGCTAAATACATCACCTTCAGCCATGTACACCAGTTCAGGAAAAAAGCATCCGGTTTCCTTCAGCGCGGCATTGAGTTCCTTGTAAGCCTCGCTCAGGTTGCCTTCGCTAAAGTAAAGAAGACCATTGAGATACATCAGCACCGTTGTGTTTTCATTAAGCTGAAGGGCCTGGCCAAAATCGGCATTGGCCTGTTGAACCTGTCCTGTCTTTGAAAAGGTTACAGCTCTGTTGTAATACCCGTCAGCTTGTTGAGGATCTGCAGCCAGCAAGCGGGTATAATATTCCACAGCCTGTTTATAGTCGCCCATTTTGCTTAACAGAGCGGATAATGAATAATACGGTTTGATAGCTGACTTATTGACTGAAATGGCGTTTTTGTAATGATCGACAGCTTCTGTGAAATTTCCCTGGGATTGGTAGATTTCAGCGCTTAACAGGTAAGAGTCAAAGGTATACCCTTGGGCTGACTCCATTTTCTGAATATCTGCCAGTGCATTCTTATAATCTTTCAGCTTCATAAAAGAATAGGCTCTTCTGTACAACAGGCTATTATCGGAGGTATGGACGAGGAGTATCCGGTTAAGGTCACTGACAGCCGAAGCGTAGTTTTCCAGTTGAAAGTTAGCTTCTGCCCTGTTTTCATAGGCTTTAAGCAGATCCTCCTGGTTATTGTTTTTCACTTCCAGGGATACGATCTTGTCGTAATCGGCTAAGGCCAGCTGGTATTTCTTCTGCTTCAGATAGATAGCAGCCCTGTGTTTATAAGAGTCTTTGAATTCGGCATTGGCTTTAATTGATTTTGTGTAGGCTTCAATCGCATCATTGTCAAGACCTTTTTTTTCATCGGCCAGCCCATCCTCATAATTTTCAATATCCACCGGTTTACTGCTGGAATAAGATGATGAGTTGTAGTTGCCGTATGAGCCTGAATTATTGGATTTATAAGAGTTATAATCTTTGTAGGTGGAGTTGGTTTTCTGTTGGTTCTGGTAAGTTGTCTCTCTGATCCGCTGGTTTTGCAGGGTCTGATCACGGGTCATCTGCTGATTTTGCTGCTGCTGCTGGTAAATCCTTTGATTCTGCTGCTGGATATACTGCTGTTGTTGCTGTTGCTGATAATATCCCTGGTTCCAGCCTTGGCCCAGGACCCACTGACTGATCAATATCAATACGAGAAATTGCAATAAAGTCTTCACAATCAATAATTTAAACATTTCATCACGATAAGCTTTTCTATATCTACAAATATAAGCTGTCAATCGGTGAAAATCAAGGGGGAAGTTAAGGAGTATATTGGGAAGTCTCATTTTCAGCGAACTATTTATACGTGAGCAATTACTTCTATCCTACCTCCCTATCACCATCCGCTTGGTTTTCAAAAACCATGTTTTATTATTACTCACTTCCAGCTTATACAGGTAAACACCGGCAGAAAACGAACGGCAGTCTGTTTCCACCTGTTGGTTTCCGGCCGGCAGGGATGCATCCAGCAGTGTTTTCACCTCATGGCCTGTGATATCATAGAGCGTCAGCACAACCCTGCTTTCACCATTCAGATAGAAGGGGATGATACAGCTGTTACCTGCAGGGTTTGGAATATTATCGCCCAGCCAGCAGGATTCTTCAGTCATGCGGATAAAAGGAACTTTCAGGGTAACATTTTGTATTATATTCCCCTGGTCATCAGCTAATTGGCATTCAGTGCCCAACAGCCATTGATTGAGGTTCTGATTATTTGCCTGTGTTTTCAGGTATAATATTATTGCTCCGCTTTTAAGTATAGTAGCTTCCTTCCCATACCAGGCCAAACGAAGCTGGTTGTTTACCTGGTTGAAAGCAAGGATTCCTTTCTTAAATGAAGGATAAAAAGAGGCATTCAGGGAATCAAAGACAGGCTTTGCCTCTGGTGTGATAACCAGGGAAATGGCAGCAGGTTCGATATCCCGGTCAATTCTGAACGGAATTGTAATTTCTTCTCCTTCCCTTACCATCATCTCACCTTCATATTGTAAGCGAACGGAAGGTTCCGTTTTTAATCCGGGGATATAAGACCCATTGGGATCTCCATAGCAAAGGGTTTTAAAATTCAGTGTTATGTTTTCCGCGTTGTTCACGGTAAAAGAGGGATTTTCGAATAGCCAGTCGCCTGCCGGAAAGGTTTCGATGGTTCCAACAAAACGGTTTAAAATTAATAACGCATCAACTGCATTCAGGGATCCTGAACCATTCACATCAGCGGCTTTTAAAGGAAAACTCTGTAAATGCTGAATTCCGGCAAAATGTAGTAAAGTAAGCAAGGCATCGGTAGCGTTGATACCCCCGGAAGGTTTTGAGGTATTGCCTTCCAGACGGTAGTTTCCACCAAATAATCCCGGAAACTGGTAATATCCGGCCAGGTTGGAAACTGTTTCTGCAAACAGTGAATCATTTTTATATAGTTTTATCGGAGCGTAATTCATTGGGGTTTGAAATGTATTATTATAGGTAAGATGACCACTTACCATTATTCCTCCTGCAGGAATGACATTCACAACTACAGTATCATATGAAATACACCCATTGACATCAGTAGTAACTAGCTGATATTGAGTGGTTACTGACGGAGATGCAACGGGATCCGGTATGTTCACCTGATCAAGTCCAGTCCCTGGCTGCCATAAATAAGTATAGGGCTGGGTCCCACCGGTGACAAGGGTGATCAGTTCAATAAAAGTCCCAAAGGAAATGACTTCATCAGGACCAGCATTGCCAAATAGTATTTGAGGTGCAAGGATAGCGAAAGTATCTGTTTCTGAACAGCGGTTTTCATCGGTAACAGTCACTATATAGGTTCCTGTACCAAGGTTAAATATACTGTCTTCGGTTTGTTGGATTTCATTTCCCCATGAGTAAGTATAGGGAGGGATTCCACCGCTGATGCTCAATGCAATACTTCCATCCGCGTTGTAAGAGCATGTAGGCTGCTGGATATTGGCGCTGACCTGTATATGTGCACAGGTATCTATGGTGATGAAAGCTTCTGCCAGCGTTTTCATGGCTTCTGTATTCCCAACATGGTCTGAAGCAATAGAGAAAAACCGGTAATAACTGCCTGTTTCTCCTGTGAAAGTTGCATTACTGCCGGTTTCGAATTCTTTGTACAGGTGAAAAGGACCGTTGTTTTGTGAGTAATACAGGGCATATTTTTGTATCCCGCAACCACCCGTATCATCTGCTCCGGATAAACCGATGGGGATGGTGGCTGTTAAGGATGTGGATGGTAGCGGATTAACCATACTTACCGGAGGCAGTGCATCGATGGTGTTTTTCCAGGTGTTGGTGGTCATGGCTTCATTGATATCGAAGACGATGGATGCCTGTTTTATCAGGGTATCTCCGGTAACCGCGCTGCCAATAGGTTTAATGGTGAAATTCACAAAGCCTTCCCCACGGTGGTTGATGGAATCATTTACCGGCAGAAATCCTGCCTCAGCCACTGTTGTTGGAAGCAGGGTGGCCGTATCAATAGCCTGGAAGATCCAAAAGGCTTTGTTATTGATAATATCCAATCCCGCAGTAACATCTACAAATACACCCAGTGGCAACATCCAGCCGTTGGGAATAGGTGGTGGTGTTGGATGGAACCTGGAACAGAAAGCTTCCGAAACCGAAATCTCCCAGGCGGAAGGAATAGGGATTAACCTTATTACCCAGGGGTACTTCTATCACTACCTTTTGAGCAGCGCCGCTTGCTTCAGGGTTATTCTCAAATAAAACGGTATACGGCAGATTATCCTTTACTGAAACCCATTGTGGAATGGCATAACCCTGGGGACCAATGATTTCATTGGGATCGCTGGGAACTACTAGAGGAATACCAGCTAATAATGAATCAAGCCAATTTGGAAAATCTAACCACCAGGCAGGTAATTCGGTACCATCACCAGGAGAACCATTTTGGTTACCATTGCCTTGATTAATGAGGGGAGGCTTTGTATCATTAAAACCATTTGGTAATTCTGAACATAAATCTGGTAAGTTACTTTTCTGAAACGCTGGAGGATTATCTAATGAATTGCCAAGCCATTCGCCAAGCTTTCCTCCTAAATATCCTCCTAGCAATCCTCCCAAAGGACCACCCAAAGTTGTTCCAATTGCTCCACCTAAAATGCCAGTAAGAGTTGGCAAATTTGCTTTTCCAAAGTCGTGAAGCAGATCCATATTTTCCATAAAACTTAAATTCGATAAGTTTCTTCCATTAAATACCTGCCAATTAGTAAAAGCAAAATCTAAAGCCGTTACTCCTTGATTAACTTTTCCCAAATGAGAAAATAAAGATTTTCCAGAAGTACTCTTTCCCCACCATTCCTGAAATGGATATTTAATACCCTTTTCAGTAAATTTCAGAAAAGAAAGCTGCCCAGAAGGTTCTTTATAGAATTCTTTAGGTAAAATATCGAATAGTTGATTTCCAATATCAAGGATATCTTTAGCGCAGCCGACAAGATCTGTAGACAGGCCAAGAGGATCTTTAAAATTTAAAGGATTATTGCGTAGAAAAAGGTATTTAACTAGAGAATTGGGAAATTTAAAGCTTCCAAAAATCAAGTCTTTACTTGAAAATCTCCCCAGTTCCGGGCAATAAAACCTTGCTCTGAAATAATAACAATCATTGTTCATTTTTTCTCGACCTGAAAAGGTATAAGGATTCTCTAGAGATACACCTTGACCTGATAACTCACCAAAGGATGAATAGTTATAGGTTTTTATGATATTCTGGTGCAAATCTGCAATCCCGGTCACACTCCCCAAAGCATCCTTCATGTATGTATAATTGGCTCCGCCACGCTTCATTTCCAGCCAGGAATCAGGTTCGAAAAGGGCTGTATACCGGGCCATAGTATTGCCGGAAGGGTCAAGTTCCATGATGGCGTTTACCCCGTCATAGAAATACCGGGTTATCGTTCCGGCCGTGTCAGTAACTGAAATCCGGTTTCCCAGGGGATCATAAGCATATTTCAGCGTATCATTAGAAGGTAAGATGATCATTATCAGGCGGTTGTTGAAGTCATAATCGTAATGGGTGGTGCCGCTGCTGTCGGTTTTCTGCGTCATACTGCCATTTTTGTCGAAGGTATAAGTGGTGCCTCCTGAGGAAAGGATACGATTCGCAGCATCGTAACTGTAGTCCGTAATTTTTGTTTCGTTCATTATTCGCTGTGTGCGGTTACCGGCCCGGTCGTAAACAAATTCCTCCTTATTTCCATTGGAATATTCCACTTTTACCAACTGATTTGATCCATCATAATAGTAATGATTTATTCCTGAGTTATCGGTCATACTGGACCGGTTTCCATTGCTATCGTACACATATTCAAAAAATTGCAGCACAGAATCTGCGGAGGTTTTATGGTAAATGCTTAAAAGGTTGTTACGGGAATCATAAGTATAGAGTGAGTGAGTGCCATTGGCATTGTTTTGTCGTGTAAGCCGGCCGGCTTTGTCATAAAAGAAAGAAATCGTATCATTTTCGGGATTGATGAGGCTCTTTATTTTTCCATCATCATAATAGGTGTAAGTGGTGACACCGCTATCGGGATCAGTCATCGTGTAACGTTTACCACAAGAACAATACGTATAATGAATGGTCTTATCCCATCCAGGTGTGAGAATGTGCTTGGAAACCATACGGTTAGCCGAATCGTATGTGAATTCCATGCTGATATGGTTGTTGGCAGCCAGCGTCATGTTTCCGACCTTGTCATACTGGTAATCCTCGAAAAACGAACCACTTGACTTATGAACCAGGCGGTTCAGGACATCATACTGGTAAGTGGTTGTGTTTCCATTGGCATCGGTTTTAATAACCAGGTTTCCATTGGCATCATATTGGTATTGATTTGTAAAACCCAGGGCATCGGTTTCTGAGGCTATGAGATCTTGATTATTATAAGCATACACTGTTTCATGACTGTTCCCATCGTGAATAGCAGTAAGGTTCCCATTCTGGTCGTAGGTATAGTTGGCTTCACATGCTGGTTCGTTCACGGAAGTCAGGCGGTTTAGGGCATCATAGGTATACTGGGTTGTATTTCCTTTTCTGTCGGTTAGCATTGTTTGATTCCCATTGGCATCATATCCGTATGTTTCAGTAAGACCGGCAGCATCTGTTTCTGTCACAGGTAAATGCAGGTGGTTATACTGGTAAGAAGTGGTGTGGCCCAGGGGATCAGTTAAACCAAGAAGATTCCCGGCTGCATCGTAAGAGAAGCGCGTTGTATCATTTTCAGGGGTGATCTCCCATTTAGGGTAATTCTGGTAATTATAGGCATATTTCCAGCTGTGACCCAGCTCATTGGTTCTTTTGGTGATGTTCCCCATGGCATCATATTCCCTGGATTTCAGACCGGTTGGAGAGTATACAGCGGTAACCCGGTTCAGTGGGTCATAAGTAAAAGAGGTGACATGGCCGTTCTCGTTTCTGATTGCAGTAAGGTTTCCATTCAAATCATAGGCATACCGGAGAGAATCCCCGGCCGCATTGATTCGCCGGATGAGCCGGTTCATGTTATCGTAAGAAAAATAGGATGTATGCTGGTTGGGATCTGTCTTTTCCAGCACATTTCCTATATTATTAGTTGTAAAGTATTCATTGCCAAATAGATGACCGATACTTGATAAATAGCCGTTAACATAAGAATAGGTGGTGTTTTGGGATTTACCGTCAAGGAAATTACTCAATTGCCCGACGGTGTATCCAAAGGTTTCATGAATGTTTGAGGGAAGATTCATATGGGTAAGGTTGCCATAGCTGTCATAGGAATAGGTTGTGGTCTGGTTATTTTTGTCTGTCATACTTACCAGACGATTCAGGGTATTATAGGAATAAGTGATAGATTGATTGTTAGCATCGGTTTCCTGTACCTTGTTTCCCTTGTCATCATAAACATACCGGGTAGTATAACCGAGGGGATCAGTGTGTTTTGTGATATTATTATCAGAATCATACTGAAGAGTTTCTGTATATCCCATATTATCAGTTATTTTCATCACTCTTCCCTGTGCATCGAAAGAATATTTTGTAAATTGGTTACCGGAGACGACATGCCGGACAACAATTGTATTATTGTTGGCCGTATCATAAGTAATGCTCATGTCCGTTCCGGTAGTTTTGATACGGTTCACTGCCCTGGTGGTATGGGTATAAAAAGCTGTCCAGGTTTGGGGTGTCCGGTCGATGGGGATAACCATCATAATCCAATACCCCGGTGAACAAACGAAGTTGACGGGAGAAACACTGGTTGAACTCTTATAGGAAATGGTGGTGATATTTCCATTTTCGTCAGTGAATGAGGTCAGACAATCAGAATTATCATATCCATAAGATACATGGCCGTTGTTGGGGTAAGTTATACCGGTCAGCTTCTTGTCCTGGTATGTAAAGGTGTAATTTCCGGGTGGAGTGATATTACTGTTATTTACTTGCGTGATACAGCTGTCATTCCATGAAAACGACAAGCTTTTCCCTGATGAATGCATCACAGAAGAAAGAAAAGAGTTGGTATAGCTCAGGTTGAGTTCATTCCCGTTTAAGTCCCTGATTTTTGTCAATGATTTGTGACCGGGATCATCAAAGTAATATTCCTTGCCATATTTTGAAATTATTTTATATTTATCTGTCTGATATTGAACTAATTGGTCGAATATTCCAACCGGTGCAACATAGTGACCACCGGAAAACCGGTAAATGTCCTTCCTCCCGTCTCCCCAGTGAATAGTAACAGAATCAGCATTACTAGGTGTGGAGACAGGGTAACAGGCAAGATTAAGGACTTTTACCAGTGTTTGAAGTGGCGTAAGTTTTTTTCCTATCGTATAATAGGCTAGGTATTCACAGGACCAGCCTTTCCCAAAGCCCTTGTTTTCCCGGATATCTGAAGAGTTGTATGTTAAAGTCAGATCAAGGGCTAAACCTCTGTCGGGTATTGAGACAACATCTTTTTGAAAGAAAAGGTTTCCGGTATAACTGTTCACGTCAAATCCACTGGGACCCTTGATATTGGGTTTCGTTATATTTTGCGCGCTTGCTGAAAGAACAAATGCAATAATGCAGGCAGGCAGAAGTATGGTTTTCATGATATTACTCTGAGTAACAGGATGAAAGGATTGTGTTGTTTTCATGATTTTACTCAGTTTTACTTTTTGGGATAAATCAGCTTATATTGCAACACCTGAGACTGACTGGTAGTCCTGGTGAATATTTTAGCGCTACCACTACTCCCCGGGGGAAGGCTCCCCGGGGGACTGTTGCTTCCGTTAAAAGGAATCTTCAGGATATACTGACTGCTGTCTAATTCAGTTGTTGTATATCCGACAGGAGCGCCACTGAGACTGGTAAATATTGATTCAAGGTCAACTACATCAACATTACCGGTATTCGTGTAATCGACCCGGATTCCGACCACCCGGTTTGGCCTGGCGGAGGCAGGGTGAAGTAAAGCAGCCCGGATGTTTGATATGGTCCCTTCCACGATCTCAAAGGCGTTTTCAAACCTGGTGACCATGCCACCTGGCCGTTCAGCAACCACGTCATACAATCCAACCGCTTCACCCTGAAGGTTAAATGTGCTGAAAACAAGTGCCGGATTAATATAAACAATCTTATCTGAGACAATCATCCCACTATTGTTCTCCAACCGGATGTCAATGATGGTGTCGAATTTTGAGCCTTCTACCGCGATAGTCACCTGACCGGTATTTCCTCCCTGCAAAGGGTTGATATTCCTGATCTCAAACATAAGCTTATTTGCTATCAGACTGATAGACTGTATATTTCCGTTTGTTGTACTTCCTTTTACCAATAAATAATAAGTGCCTTCTTCAAGAATAGGGATAGTCAGTGATTGATTTCCCCTGAAAGGTTCCGAATATTTAACATCAAAATTTACCGGATCAGGTATCTTTTCAAACCGTGCATACACTTCATTATTACCATCAATTGAATCTGCTTTTAAGGTTATCAGAAGACTTTCTTTTTGATAGCCAGATGGTATTATAATCTTGAAATACAGGTTTTTATAATCAGAAAGCTGATCGGAAGTTGCTGTTTCAAGTGGCAGGTTTTTAACATCAATAATTACCGGATTGGGAGAAACCGCCAGATTATTGTTTTCATTGAGTTCTGGTATGTTGTTCAGGATATCTGCTTTAACCATTAAATAATAATTCCCGATAGTCACACCAGGTATTTCGATGGCAACTGATTGGTTAATACTGCCTTGTGGAGGTATTTGTACAGATTCATAGATAAAGCCAATTAATACATCCCTATTATCAAATACTTGATCATTGGAAAGATAGACCCCTTGTTTCATAAACCCTGATACCGGATTAACAGAATTGTTGGCGATTTCCCAGCCAACATTTACTGTATCCCCGCATATTGCTATGGATGGTGCAGTTAAAGAGCTGATAACCAAATCACAAGGAAGTGGTTTAATCACCTGTATCACTTCGGATCGGGTGTTATCCTCCTCATTGGATTCATATACGGCATTATTGAAGTCTGTCTTTATGATGACATAATAATACCCCTGGTAAGTTGAAGGAATGGTCACACTTATAGAATCAGAATATGATCCATCGGCGCCAACTACCCCATTATGGATCACAGTGCCAAGTAAATAATCCTGGTAATTGACCACAGGATTTGTTGAAAGGAATATTTTATCTGACCAGGAATTCACGGTGGTTATTCCTGTGCCTGTATTATGGACGCTCCATTTGATATTAGCAGGTTGACCGGATTTTACCGGGGTCGGAACTGAAAAATCGGAAATCACAAGATTGGAGGGTGGTGTAAGTGTGATCCAAATCGGTTTTGGAAGACCTGATATGTCTTCTTTACATACCACATTATTGTTCAGATCAACGTCCGGATTTTGATGGGCATAATCCGTTTCCATCAGTAAATAATAGTTACCGGAGAAACCATTGGGAATGGAAACAGTTACACTATTGGTATAGGTATCACTGGAGTTTAGCTTGCCAAAATGCTGATAATGACCTAATAAGACGTCTGAACCAGGCTGAATAAGTGTATCAGTTGATAAATAGACTGCATCTTTCCATTCTGAAGAAAGCGTGGGGACAATCCCGACGTTTTTCACAGTCCATTGCATATTCATTGGTTGTCCGCTGTGAGCCGAATCCGGCGCCAACAGGGTAAGGGCAGAAAGATCACCTGGAGGATAGGCCTTAATATATACTGGACCTGATGCCAGGCTATTGTTATTGTTGCCGGTATACTCAAATACCTGATCAGTAATGTCTGTATATGCAAACAAGTAGTATGTTCCTGTAGTACTACTGATTGGGATCGTAATTATCACATTTACTGTGTATTGTGATGAAGTGCCTACGATACCCTGATGAATATTACCGGTAATTTCAATAACATTGCTATTCCAGGTTGGGTTAAAAGAAAGGAATAGCTTGTCAGTCCAGGTACCATTGGGCGTAGCAATATTTCCAATATTTTTAACGGTAAAATTGACCGGATAGCTATAACCAGCCTTAATGGTATCAAAAGGGAAGTTAATACTTATTACCTGTAGATCAGGCCATTGGGTAATGTTGAGTTGAATGGGTATGGGTGAAGAAAGATTGTTATTTTCATCTGATTCAAAAATCTGATTGTTGGCATCGGTAAAAATGAAAAGATAGTAATTCCCTGTTAAACCTTGAGGAAAGGTGATATTACATTGTTTTTGAAGGGTATCACCGGAATTCATTATGCCATTGTATTGAATGGCAGCCAGTTGTGTTGAAGTTTGAGGGTTAAAAATAGCCGAGGCAGAATAAAATATCCTGTCAGTCCAATGCCCGTTGATAATTTTCCCTGTACCCTGGTTAGTGACTTTCCAGCTCACTGAAACCGGAATTCCAGGATTAGTGACAGAAGGAAGATTAACAGAACAAACTTTTAAATCGGAGCTCAGAATTTGAATTTCATGTCCATTTAAATTGATGTTGTCGGATTTATTTAGTTCGAAGATATTATTCAGGGCATCTGTCTTTAAAAAAACATAATAATTGCCAGTTATTCCTGAAGGAATATTAACTGTTTTTTCGTTGGTGTAGCTGCTATCCTGAAGCAGACCCCCGGAATGGACCTGGCTTCCCAATAAGATAGCCGATTCGAGATTTGGGTTTGAGGCTTGATTACTTAAATAAATGTGATCATACCAAATGGTGCCTATAGACGAAATTCCTTCATTTTTTACTGTCCAGGAAACGGTTACAGGTTCATTATTATTAGCAGTATCATTGGATTGAACGGAAAGTAATTTTAATTCTGCAGGTGAAGGTAGAAAAATATGTATTGTATCGCTTGCCATAGTATCATTATCTTCATCAAGGTATTCATAAACTATATTTGTAGCATCCGTCTGCACAATAAAATAGAAGCGCCCATATTCCGGTAGCGGAACAGTAACGTTCTGTAAAACAGTATAGGAGCTGTCAGGTTGCAGGAGAATGGGTGAAAGAAATGAACCTAATAAAAGATCATCATCATCCAGAATTGTATTGATGGAAAGGTAAATATTGTCGAAATGATGTACGGTAACCGGAGCATTACCGTTATTCATTATGATCCATTTGACCTGGTTGGGTTGTCCGGAAAAAGTAATGGGCTGTGGATCAACAGAAACTACCTTAAGATCAGGCAAAGGAGGAATGCCAACAGTAATGGAATCATAAAAGAAATTATCATGGAATAGCCCGTTGTCGGAGACCTCGATGCATGTTCCATTATAATTATGAAGCGGATAGGCAAACAGATAAGGATATGGAACTCCTGTGATACTTGGCTGGTATGGTATTACAGGCTGGCCTCCTGCTGGTGCCCAATCAATAAACGCAGCCTCATCAGAATCAGAAATAACAAAAATATAAAAGGATCCAATATGATTTAGTGGTATTTTAACCTTCTTTGAATTTGTATATGATTGACCAGGAGTAAGATAACTCAGATTCTGGACCTTTGCCAACAGGATATCATCTTCAAATCTCCTTATATCAATATCGGCTGAGATATAGATGTGATCGTACCAATTTCCCACGGTGATACCCGGTCCATCATTAACCACTGTCCAGGTGATTGTTGTACTATCTCCTGCAACAACCGGCAGATAAGAAAGAGAGGAGCAATGTAATTCTGGTAAAGTCCTGATACTGAAGTTATGTACTTCACTCTCTGTCTGGGCACATGAATTTTCAGCCATTATTTTCCAGTAATAGTGCGCACCCCAGACAAGTTGGGAAAAAGCATAACTGATACTGGTCAGGCCAGATACTGTGGGTGTGGTGGGTATGGGATCAGATGTTTTCCAGAGATAGATGTTATACTTTGTGGCTCCGTACGAAGGATACCAGGATAAAGTAACAAGCCTGTCCGTTTCAACAGTACTATCCGGCGGAAACAAATTTGTTATTTCACCAGGAGCTGTTATAGGTAAGACGGTAACAACCACTGAGGTGTCAAAAACGGAAAATCCGTCGCTCAACGCGAGATTATAAGTAGTTGTTTGAGAGGGTGTTACCACGGGTTCAGGTAAGGTGGAGCTAAACCCCGCCGGAACAGAAGTCCAGGAATAGCTGTAGTTACCAAATCCTCCAATGGGGTTTGAAATCAGTTGAGCAGACCCTCCCAAGCAAATGCTGGAAGAGGTGGCGGCAGGATTACAGCTTAGATGCTGAACTACCATACCGTTTAAATAGGTTACCTGGAGGGTATTCCCTAAAATATCAGTAATTTCACAATCAGAAGTAAAGTCCAACTCACTGGTTCCCGCTGATTTGTAGAAAAACCTGATATCCAGGAGTTTCCCACCGGAAATGAATAAGGGTGTCAGTCCCATCCACGAAATAACCACTGTATCTTCAAAAACGTTAGCAAAATAACTGTAATTACTACTGGTCGTCAGTCCGGTGTTCAGGTTTAACGTACTTCCCCATGCTAAAAGTGAAGCATTAAAAGTTACATATAAGGTAAAAGATCCAACGGCATTAAGATCATTTACATAGATAGGGACAGTAAGGCTGTCGTTTACATTACCTTCCACTGCGTCAATTTTTATTTCCTGTGAAACAGCAGGATAGACAGTAGCCAGGCAAAGAGATGAAATGAGAACAGATGTTTTTATTTTATCCAATATTGTATAAAAGTAAGTGTTCATATTGCTGGATATTAATATTTTACAACATTGAAAGTACTGGTTTTGAACGAAGAATTGCCGGCAGCCTGATACTGTAACCGGTAGAAGTACAGACCAGGAGACAAATGGCTGGCATTCAGCAACAAACTGTGGTTGCCCTTGTCAAAACAGCCTGTTTCGGAAACCATCAGTTTTTCACCCGTCATATTATAAACTTCTAGGGAAAGGGTTCCCGGTTCAGCGATAAAGAAATCAATATGGGTTGTTTGATCAAAGGGGTTTGGGTAATTTGGAAATACAAGGAATTCCGGGCCATTGCAATCTTCTGACAAGGATGGGTTAAGTTTGATGAGGGGTGCCACCAGGATAATATCTTTCAGCACATCAGCATTTGAATCTGCAAACTCACTTTCCGGATCCAGGGAGATACTGCACACGGTGAAATTGGTCCGGACTAACCTGAAAACCAGGGTGCAAAGAATTTCTCCCTCTTCCAGCACCTGGCTTGGAGTGTTCGTCCAGGCCATCCGGACTTTTCCGGATTGGGAAGAATAAAGAAGATCAGTAAAACCGGAATGAATGTTTTCGAGTTGAAGAAGATTCCCGGGATAATTCAGGTTCAAGGTCAACGCTCCGATATCCAGTCGGTTTTTATTACGTATTGGCACAGAAACGAATTCTCTGCCGGGATAAACAGCAGACTGATACTCCATGCTGATGGTCGGTCCGGCTTTTTTAAGACCGGTAGGATCAAAAGAAGCATTTACATCCCCAAAGCAAATACCTCTGAGGTCATGAGTTACACCTGCATTATTTACCGATATCTCCGGTTTTTCGAAAAACCACTTCCCTGCGGCGAAAATACTGTCGAGCAACACCGTTTTTCGTAGTACCAGCAAGGCATCAGCAGTAGTAAGGGTTAAACTGTTATTTACATCAGCAGCCTGTCGTTTTAAGCCTGTCAGTGTATGTAGATGAACGATATGTTTTTGTATCAGAAGGGCATCCGTAGAATTTATACTACCTGGATGGATGTTGGATGAAGCAGTAAGTTCATAATTACCCGCAGGTACATTTTCGAAAATATAATGCCCATCAGATGAAGTCAGGGTAGAGTCGAGCAGTTCGCCATTTTTTACCCGCAGCAGGACTTTTGCATTGGGAATGGGTGAAGAGATAGAATTGTCATAAGTTACGCTACCCCCAACCGGGAAAAGAGTCATTACAGAAACCAGTACTTCATCTTGTCCTGAACAACCATTGGCATCCGTTACATGAACTGTATAAACGGTATTGGATTGAGGACTTGCAAGAGGGTTGGATATCTGAGAACTAGATAAGGCGGTTGCCGGACTCCATAAGTAGGTGAAGGGAGCGGTTCCGCCATTTATGTTTGTATTCAGCTGAATGGGCTGGATTCCATTATACAGTTGATCCACTCCGGCATCAATATTTAGGTTGTTTGTTAATGTTAAAGTCACAGGAAGTGACAAACCTGGATGTAAGGGGTCATTACTATTAACCAGGATGGTGTATTGATAGGTTCCTGGTTGCAACCCTGTAGTAATAATGGTAATTCCAGATTGAACAGTATCATTTACAGCAAGGATTCCAGAGGCAGGGTTGACAAGGATATTCTGAGGAGGAGATATAATATAGTTCAGAGTGATAGCACCACTGTTTGTAATTGAAAATGAGGAAGAGATTGAATCAACACATGATGCAACAAAACTTGCTGATGATGGATTTATAGATATAGAAGGGAAAGTGTCACCTTGACCTCTTACAGGAATATACATCAAACTATTTGTGTTATAAATAATTAAAGTATCGTTAAATGGACCACTTATTATGGGATTAAAGGATACTACCAGTTTTGACTGCTCATGAGGTAACACAATGAATTGTTCAGCACTTAAGGAAAACACACCCAATGTATGTGTGATATTGCTAATTATCAATGTGTCGCAGCCGGAATTCGTAAGATTAACAGTATCGGTCATGGAAGTATTCAGGTTAATAAGACCAAAATCAATATTGGCAGGTGAAAGGATAAGGTTAGGATAGCAGATGCCGGGATCGGGTTCAAGAGTGATATCATCGATATACCAACCGGTGCTGACATAGCCATCTGAATTAGAGTAGAACAGGAAAGAAATCTGGACGGTTTTACCCGCATAAGCTGAAAGATCAAGGAAGGGATTTAACCAGGAGTTATTGCTTGAATTGATATACTGGCCACTCAGATCCACCCAGGTATTACCACCCAATATTTTAATCTGGACCTTCCCATAATCTCCAATGCTAAAACTGAACCAATGCCAGAACCGGATTCTTGGATTTAGTGATGCATCTGGCACTAAAAACGCAGGACTGATCAACCGTGAGTTAACTAATGGATCGTAATAACCAGC
>JAPLDE010000212.1 GCA_026391855.1 Bacteroidota bacterium
AAAAGATAATCCCAAAACAAGATGTAAATGTCTGATTATTTTCATAATAACATCATATTAAGGATAATCTTCAAATATACAGTCAAATAAATACATTATCAAATCATCAAACCGATATTTCATTTCCAAATTTCCAAATTTCCAAATTTTCAAATTGTTCATCATCGAACCGATATTTCATTTCCAAATTTCCAAATTTTCAAATTTTCAAATTGTTCATCATCAAATCTCCAAATCATCAAATCGATATTTCATTTCCAAATTTCCAAATTATCTCATTTCCAAATTGTTCCATCATCAAATCATCAAATCATCAAATTATTTAATCTTCATCCGGCATCATCTTTTGGACAATATCAATGAATAATTCATTCCCTTTTCTGAAAATTAAGTATCTTTGTATAACTGATAATACAAAGAAATGATAGCGAAACCATTGGTTGTTAAAGCACTGGATAACTGCACGATATGGCTCCGTTTTTCGGATGGGACTGAAGGAACTGCTGACCTGTCGCCCCTTTCAGAGAAGGGTATTTTTAAGGTGATCAAGAACCCTGAATTCTTCAACCAGGTGTATATTGACAAAGATTCCTATGCCATAGCCTGGAGTCCGATTCTTGAACTTTGTCCTGATTCTTTGTATCTGAGATTGAGAGGATTAACCTTTGAAGAATGGAGAGAAACCAAGCTTCATCATGCCACAAATTAGTCGCTTTTTCTGTATTATCATTTCAATGTTTTATGAGCAGGTCCTGAAGACAGTTTACCATACTATTTTCAGTCTTCGCCAAATTGGCCTCGTTTGTAGTGTACTTTTGAAAATAAAAATAAGGCAAATCGGAATTATAGTAAGCGCAATCATTATTACAGGATAAATGTCCCCAACCATCCTAAGATATAAAAATTACCGATTCTTCTTTAACAGCAGAGAAGAAGCAAGGATGCACGTTCATGTGTCCAGTCAGGATGGAACTGCGAAATTTTGGATTGATCCGTTGATCATTCTGGATCACCATTATAACATGTCTTTGTCAGAATTACAGGAACTTAAAGAAATTGTGGAGGAAAAAAGAAATGACTTCATTGAGCAATGGAACAAACATTTCAGAAGCTGATGTGACGAATATCTCAAGCCTGGGTTTATGGGTCATGGTAGACGACAAGGAGTATTTTGTCCCGTTCAGTCATTATCCTGCTTTTATCAATGCATCAATAAGTGATATTTTTGATATCAAATTACTTTCCCCAAATCAGTTATTTTGGGAAAGCCTCGACATTGACATTGAATTGGATGCACTTATGAATCCCAACCTTTTCCCTTTGGTTTATAAAGGTTGATAACAGGGGTGCAACAGATAGAATCTCCGGGCATGTTGCCCCTGGTCTGGGGTAAAAATGATCGCAGGTCGCCAATTGAAAAAAAATTCGGCCCCAGTCTTAGACGGGGGCAATATTACAATAGTCAAATGCCAAATGGTCAGTTAGTTAGGACGCAACGAACAGAAAAACCGTAGGTCTTGTCGACATCGTATCTGTAGACCTTGGCGAGGACGTAAAGCAGGTACCTGTGGATCCCGCCTGATGTCGAGCCCTCGGAAGAAGACCAGAAGTAGGTGAGGTAGTTAAGGTTGGAGAAGAAGCCATTGAAGTATAGGTAACCGGTACCGAGGGCCGTGAATCCGCTTTCGTTGGTAGCCCCAGTATTAGGTGAATTCCAGTGAATTGTCCCGGTTTCTTTCAGTTTGCCGCCTGCATTCGTTCCAGACCATCCCCAGATATTGCAGTTAACGGTTGCGTCAAGAAAGGTTGTCAATGTACACCATTCCCCATCGGTCGGAATATGCCATCCTGTTGGGCAAATGCCTTGTGTGCCTGGCATATTGGCATAGCCCATCATTTCGTTCCAATCATATAACCCGCCATAAATGGTACAGTTGGCAGGATCGTTATTGTAACAGTATTTCTCAATGATGCCGTTGTCGGAAGCATTCGTCATTCCATCGATCATGGTTCCCATATTCAGGTTCTCCTTCATCCAGCATTGGGATCCTATTTGAACGGTGTTATAGGTTTGCCCTCCGTAAGAAAAGGAAGGTATTCCCGGACACGGTATTGCCATGATTGGATTATTAAAGGTAATAATCACTGTATCAGTTGACTGGGTACAGCTCGTGCTGATGGTCCAGGTTAAAGTGTAAGTGTTTTCCGCAGTACCTGTAAATGTTGAAGTTGGATTGCCTGTTTGTGCAACAGCCCCGCCGGTTCCTGAAACAATAGCCCATACACCGCTACCGGATTGGGGAACATTACCTGCCAGTGTGGTTGAAGAACCTGTTATGGTCTGATCGGCGCCTGCATGGGCAAGGGTTGGCATGGGGCTACAGCCAGCCGGGATAAAGTTACCATCCAGGTCGCCATAACATAAACCCTTGAGGTTTAATATAATAGAATTACCGCCTGAAAGAGTGGCGTTACCGCTTTCAAAAACCCAGTCACCGGCCGGAAAGGTGGTGTTTGGGCCTACATAGCGTTGCAGGATCAGCAAGGCATCGGTAGTGTTAATATAACCACTGGCATTCACATCG
>JAPLDE010000225.1 GCA_026391855.1 Bacteroidota bacterium
CTTGCTTTGAATTGGCTGATGTTGCTTTGAGATGATACTGGTGTGGCTCCGAAGCTACAGGGGTTGGGTGCCTAGTGGCACCAATGTTGCTTTGAATTCGCTGATGTTGCTTTGAGATGATACTGGTGTGGCTCCGAAGCTACAGGGGTTGGGTGCCTAGTGGCACCAATCTTGCTTTGAATTCGCTGATGTTGCTTTGAGATGATACTGGTGTGGCTTCGAAGCTACAGGGGTTGGGTGCCTGTAGTTAATATATTGAATTGATTTTGTGCACTTTATGCAAAGGTTGGGGCTATGCTATTAATCGATGGGGTTTGAAATCCCTTTAGCGATTAAATCCCTGTAGCCTGAATAGCCCGCGATCGTTTCAGCATCCCTTTGGGGATGCAACCAAAAATGCCGTATGCGATAAAAATTATAACGTTTAAGTTGAATAATTGGATATTTGTCAATAACCAACATCGTATAAATCAATGCATTATTGCATAAAATCATATCGATCCAATATTTCTTTGAACAAATACTTCTCGTTGTATTCTACCCCGAATTTGTTCAGAAATTCTTTGTATTCGTTCAAAAATGACTGCTTTCGATGGTGATTCTCCTGATTATCAATATATTTGATAACATCCTTAACAGCTGAGTGCGAATAAGAAAAGGATCCAAAACCTGACTGCCAGCTAAACCTGCCGGCAACCAGCTTGTTTTCATTGATCCATCTCGATGAATTTCCTTTAATATCCTGAACCAGTTCAGAGATAGAATGGGCCGGATTCAATCCGAAAAGCACATGGATATGATCAGGCATACCATTGATTATTAATGATTTATGACCATTATTCTCAATAATCCCAACCATATAGTTGTAAAGGTTGTTTTTCCATTCCTCTTTGATGAGGTTTCTTCTGGAACTAACTGCAAAAACCACTTGGATATGCAGTTGGGTGAATGTGTTTGGCATAGCTTTCATGTTTTTTCTCATATAGATGCAAAACCAGGGGGTAAATGGAAATTTTTTTCCGGTTTTTTCAATAATTTTTAGTCTATTCTATGAGAACTTGTTTTCCTCAGCGATTATACCACCAGGTTCCTTAATCTGGATCGTCCGAAACGGTAGCTTTCTTGGTTTGGTACCTAAAGGCACCAAAAAATTTCACCGGGATTTGCTAGCTACAGGTGTTGGGTGCCTAGTGGCACCAATCTTGCTTTGAATTGGCTGATGTTGCTTTGAGATAATACTGATGTGGCTCCGAAGCTACAGGGGTTGGGTGCCTGTAGTAATTTTATTGAATTGATTTTGTGCACTTTATGCAAAGGCCGAGCCACTGTCATTAAACGATGTCGTTTGAAATCCCTTTAGGGATAAAACACCTGTAGCCTGAATAGCACGCGATCGTTTCAGCATCCCTTTGGGGATGCAACCTTGATCAGGGCACAATATTCAATTTAGTTTTCATTTTTTCAAAAGCAGGGCAACATCGGGATTGAATCCGGTGTCTTATGTTATGCATCAAGTTGCATTTTAATTATCCGGTATTCCATTTTTAATTAATTTTTTTTAAACTATTGATTATGAGAAAGATAATCTTTTTGGCTTTCTGTTTGTTTTTTTTCTTACAGGAAAGTTTCAGCCAGGTCATCCTCTTCCATGAAGATTTTGAAGCACCCGGAGGGGATGATAGCGTTGTATCAACCACCTTAATTCCAACTGTTAATGACTGGGGGTTGAATACCCGGCTTTATTGCGGAGCATACAGCCAGGTTTGCGATTCCTGCCAGGTGAAACCGTCCTCCATCACTTACCTGACCACAGAAAACTTCAGTACACACGGATATCCGCAAGTGATTCTTTATTTCGACCAGATCTGCAAGGTCGATTTTATGGATATGGCCACTATCCAGGTCTCCATTGACGGAGGATTAACCTGGACACAGCTCACCGGGCAGCAGTATCTTGGAACGGGTCAATTTCAGGCAAACGGGAACCACTTTGCGGCCAATTCCTATGGAAACCTATGGCAACCCGCGAGCCCGGCTGCTTTACCTTTAAATCCCTGGTGGCGACTTGAAACTTTTGACATAAGCAACCTTGCCAACGAATCGGCCAATGTGAAGGTCAGGTTTAAGTTACAGGATGGGGGTAGTGTTGGTCCCAACAACAACAAAGGCTGGTATCTAGACAATATCAGGGTTGAAGGGACCGGGTATGGATTAAGCGGAATCGTAAGCTACGCCAGTCCTGTTTCCCAAGCGATGGCCGGGGTTACGGTATTGCTGACTATATCAGGAAGCACTTACAACAGCGCCATTACCAACAACTCAGGAACTTATGGTTTCACCACTGTCAATCCGGGCACTAATATCCTTTTTGTTAACTGTAATAAACCCTGGGGTGGGGTGAATTCATCGGATGCCCTGTTAGTCCTCAAGCATTTTGTCGGGATGATCCAACTGAGCGGGTTAGCCCTCCAGGCGGCAGACGTAAACGGCGACCAGGTGGTGAATGCGGCTGATGCCTTAATGATCCTTCAGCGTTTCACCGGTATGATCAACTCATTTCCTTCCGGTGACTGGGTCTTTGAGAGTCCCATGTTTACCGCTCCTCTCACCCAGGTTGCAAACATCCCGATACAAGGCCTGTGTTATGGTGATGTGAATGGTTCTTATCTCACACCTCCCTGATTAGTCTTCTTCTCCTGAGGAGACATATTACGCTTCGACTTTTAATGCCTCGACTCGGCCCCGCATGACGGTTGATCAGAGGTAGTAATGAAACGACCAGAAGAGAAACAGGCTGGAACCGTTCATCGTACGGAATTCATCCATGGCAGGCTGGTTTAGTATTACTTTATACCCGTTGCTGTAAGCAGTAGAAATCTCGTAGTTGTTAGTATAGTATTTCAGGCCACCACCCAGGGAGACAGAGCGGAAGAAGTATTCCATTTCGGATTCTATATAATATCCCAGGGAAGGTTTGTAATAGAAGTAGAGCTGAGATCCCCCTGCGACTTTTGTCAGATCGGCATTCATCACTGATGAATTGAAGCCTGCGATGCCGGGGCCCGCGCTGAACCTGAAATGGCCGGCAAAAGGAAGGCTGTAGCGGAGAGAGATCCCATAAACCAGCCGGGTAAAAGTGGCATTCGCATTGCTGACATTATTTGGGTTCAGGCTACTTACATGGATGCCCAGTTCAGCCTTCATATCCCAGCACCTGGCAAAGCGGTAACTACCTGTAAGACCGAACATTGTACCCCCTCCCGCGCTGATGGTCCCGTTTTTTCCATTCGACAAGGTTACCAGCACGGCATCATCAAATCCGGCTCCTGCACCCATTTGCAGACCGATGCTGTAGACTCCCGGACTTCCCCATAACAGCCTGGATTTCAATTGCCTGAGAGAATCTTCCTTGGGATTGAATGAACCCAGCTTTCGTAAGCGGTTCTCATCAAAATATTTACGGGCTGTTTCCTTGTCAACAAAGTTAATGTCGGGGATAACCCTGTTTGAATCGGACAGCATTCTTATCTGCAGGAAATACACCTTTCCTGCATCCAGGTATTGCCGGGTTCCAACGGGTGCATCCAGGTCGAGGGTAAAGCCGGTCAGGCCCGGGCGGCATTCCCATATGTACCATGATCCATTCCAGAATGTTGTAATCACATCATTATCAGCCAGTACCTGGACTCCCCTGTTTTTCCAGGCATCTGACCTCTCCCTGTAAATAATCACCTTACACATATTGGGATCCCCTGGCTTCCCATGGTCTTTCTGTGATTGTGCCTGAGTTATAAAAGGAATGATAAAAGTGAATAATAATAACTTTCTCATGATCATTTGTTCCGGTTATTTACCTCAAACATACTGGTTTCCCGGAACATGACCAAATCATGCGTAAAAATTACAAAATGCAGACGGATTGGGAACGTATGCGTTTGGACACGATGTATCGTGTCCCTACAAAACAGATTGTGGATTGATCGGTAACGTAAACATTTGGACACGATATATCGTGTCCCTACTTAGAATTCTTTCCCCAGGGCGGCTTTGAAACCTTCCAGCATGCGCATGTGAAGGTTATCGCATCCGTGTCTGAAGACCCGGGCAAAGTTTGGTTTTTCCGTATAGGTGAAGGTGTTTTTCGATTCCCCTTTATCCACAGGGAAGAGAGAAACTGATTCCATCATTACATCTTCTATCGTTTCCAGGTGGTTACTTCCGAATCCTTTCAACAGGCTGAGAAGTTGCTGGAGTGAAGACTGCTCCAATTGTTCGGGAAGAACGGCTTTAAATTCCTGAAGAACCTTCTGTGTATTTGAGAAGCTGCCGCCTATTTCTGCGGGGAAAGAGGCGGGCAGGACCAGGGAGGCCATCTGGGCTGTCTTGGTCATGAAATAATCCTGAACAACCACGAAATCACAGCTTGAAAGCCAACCTGACACTTTAACCTTATTGGTTGCACAACCCAGCGGGTCCTCACCAAAAATAAAGATATTGCGAATGGCCCCATCCTCCAGCAAGTCAAACTGGCTGCTGTGAATTGATGTTGGTAATTCCTTCGTTCCCCATTTCTCCTGCATTTTCAGGACGAGATCCGGATGTTGGACAGGTTGAGCCCCCACACCCATAACCGGACAGACTCCCATATCAAACAATCCCTGGGCGTTGTTTTTCTCCTTCAGGGAGATCAGGCCATTGGATGTTTTGCCTAGTTTGCCGGTGATCATTGACAGGTTACGTATTTCCTGACAGGCATTGGCACCCAGTTCCTTCTCGGAGAATACGATGATCGCATTCATTTGCTGGTTATAATCCTTGGCAAACTCAACGATCTGGTCCATAAACGTTACGCCTGATGCCTCCACCAGGGTCACAAAATTCTCCTGTAACAGATGTTCTTTGTATTCTTCAAACCCTTCGCACTGATCATCAATGAATAACTGGTTCTGGAAGTTATTGGCAACCAGGTAGTAATTGACTGCCTTAACAAAGTAATAATAGGATTTTACCCTTAGCATCCGGTCGGCTTTAAACCTCATCGGTGAATCGGGCATATCAGTGACCAGTTCGACAGGAACCTTGCCATGATACTGGACGTTGTTGATCATAAACCCGGCAACAGCGTTATCCCTGTTAATTTCGGCGCCGATCAGAAAAATTTTACTGGCTTTGGGAAGCTGTTCAAACGGGACATTTTTGGTGGAGTTGTTGACATATCCAAAACCTCTGTTCAGGTAATGAAAGCTGGTTACGTTGTTGGTTTTTGCCCCAAACCTGGCCAGTTTCTGAACGAGGTATTGTTCTTCATTAGTTAACCTTGCCCCGGCAAAAAAGGCATTTTCATCTGGAATAACAGAGGTAATATGCTGACTGATAAGCTTAAATGCCTTTTTAAAGCTGATCTCTTCGAAACGGCCATCGATCTTCAGCAAAGGTTTTGTGATCCTGTTCACATCATTATATCCCAGATAACCAAATTTGCCAAAACGGCAGAGATTTCCCTGTTTGTTAACCGGCCCGCTTTCGCCGGTAACTTTCATTACATAACCATTTTTATGATGAAGATTGATCGTACAACCTATGGAACAATAATTACAAACGGTCTCCACTTTGGTCAGTTTCACCGGGCCCGGTTTAAAGCTGAAATTCTCGGTGATGGCACCTGTGGGACAGGTTGAGATACACATTCCGCAGGATTCGCAGCTGGTTTCCTGCAAGGGCAGTCCCATGCTCGGCGCCACATAAGTGTCGTATCCCCTGTTGATCAGCCCAAGGGCGTTGGCCCCTACGATCTCCCTGCAGATCCTTATACAGCGGGAACAAAGGATACATTTATTGCTGTCGATCTCGATAAACGGATGCCTGAAATCAACCTGATATTCCTTGAATTCACCACCCAGCCTTTGCTGTTCTGCCTGATATTCAGAACCATAGCGTTTCAGATCGCATACATAGTATTCCGTACAACCGCATTCCAGACAACGTTGGGTTTCATGCCGGGCAATATCTTCACTCTGGTAACCCAGTTCTACTTCCTTGAAATTTTTCCGTTTTTTGGGATCGAGGGTAGGCATTTCTTCTCTCAATTGTTGAGAAAAGCTGCCGACATAATCATCATTCTGCTGTTTTTTGAAGTGGTCCTTACGGCTGACAAACTCAAACGGGTAGGGTTTAATTTCTTCACCAGTAAGGAATTGATGGCAGGCACGTGCAGCCACCCTTGCCTGACCAACAGCCTGAATCAGTGTAGCAGGGCCGGTAACGCTGTCACCTGCGGCAAAAATGCCGGCGACCCCTGTCTGCAAGGTTTTCGGGTCAGCTTCAATATCTCCCCAGCGGTTTACCTTTAGTTCTCCTTTTTTAAGGTTTTGGTTGATGTCCTTCAGGAAGTTAACATCTGTTTTCTGACCAATAGCAGCTAACACATAGTCAATCTCAATGTCGAATTCCGAACCCTGAACAGGGATAGGTCTTCTCCTTCCTGAAGAATCAGGTTCACCCAGCTCCATTTTCAGGCAGGTCATCGATTTCACCTTTCCCTCTTCATCTTTATTTATCCGTGTAGGGTTTGTAAGCACCAGATATTCAATACCTTCCAGTTTTGATTCATGGATCTCGATCGGGTTTGCCGGCATTTCCTTTTCAGTACGACGGTAGATAATATAGGTTTTATCCGCACCACATCGCATGGCCGACCGGCAGCAGTCCATAGCGGTGTTACCTCCTCCCACGACGACTACTTTTTTGCCTTTGAAATTGAAGCGTTTACCGGTCATTTCCATTTCCTTCAGAAAGTCGACCCCAGAGAAAACATTGAGGGCATCATCGCCTTCACATCCTACCAGAGTTCCTTTCTGAGAACCGATGGCCAGGATCATGGCATCGTATTTTTTCTGCAGGTCTTTATATGATACATTATCACCTAATCTCTTCTTATAGAATATTTTAACACCCATTTCGGTGATATTCTCCACCTCTTTGTCGATAATTTCATTGGGGAGACGGTATTCGGGGATGCCATATCTCAGCCATCCTCCCGGGTTTGGGCCGGCTTCATAGATATCCACTTCGTGACCTTCTTTTCTGAGGAAGAAAGCGGCTGACAGACCTCCGGGGCCTGCCCCGATGACCGATATCTTTTTCCCGGTATTTTCTTTAACCTTAGGTTTCCATTTGTCGGGTGATGCCAGGTCCTGGTCGGAAGCAAACCGTTTGAGGTAATCGATACCGACTCCGTGGCCTTCATCCATGAGGTTACGGCGGCAGGCAACCTCGCAGGGTCTGACGCATACCCTTCCGCAGATAGCCGGTAAAGGGTTGGTTTCTTTGATTAGTTCAACGGCTTGGCTGTACATTCCTTTTTCGATAAAGGAGATATACCCCTGTACATCTACGCCAGCCGGGCAGGTTTCCTTGCAGGGTGCTACACAATCGGCATAGTGATTGCTCAGCAGCAGGTCAAGTGCAGTTTTTCTGGCCCTGGTTACCCTTTCCGTATGGGTATCAACCTTCATCCCCTCGGTAATACGGGTGGAACAGGAAGGCTGCAGACCCCTGAGACCTTCAACTTCTACCACACAAACATAACAGGAAGTGTAGGGATCAATTCGCGGGTCGTGGCAAAGGGTTGGTATTTCAATCCCGTTTCTTTTAGCCACTTCATAAATAGTCTCACCCTGATAACCCTTAACAATATTATTGTCTAATATGATGTTCAATTCGTTCATTACTGGAATCTTTTTAGTTCACGCAGTATTAACTAGTCTTGGTATTATTTTGAGTTTTATGATTAATGCACTGAGATTGCGTCAAACTTACAGCGGGTAAAGCAATCGCCGCAACGGATACAATCTTTCTGCCTGATGATGTGCACTTTTTTTCTTTTTTTGTCGATGGCGGACACCGGACAGTTTTTCGCACAAACCATACAGCCGGTACATTTGTCGGCAATTACCCCGTAGGTAAGGAGTTTTTTACAGACTTTGGCAGGGCATTTTTTATTATTGATATGAGCCTCATATTCGTCGTGGAAATATTTAAGGGTTGTCAGTACCGGGTTAGGCGCTGTTTGTCCCAGTCCGCATAAAGAATTATCCTTGATCTCATACGATAATTCCTCCAGCAATTCGATATCTCCCTCCTTTCCATCACCTTCAGTAATTCGGGTCAGTATTTCAAGCATTCTCTTGGTCCCGATCCTGCAGAAAGTGCATTTTCCGCAGGATTCTTTCTGTGTGAAATCGAGGAAGAATTTAGCGACATCGACCATGCAGGTTGTTTCATCCATCACCACCATACCGCCTGAACCCATGATTGCCCCGGTAGCATTAACCGAATCGTAATCGACGATGGTATCGGACATGTATTCAGGGATACATCCGCCGGAAGGACCTCCCAGCTGGACAGCCTTGAATTTCTTATCGTTCTGAATTCCTCCGCCCAGTTTAAAGATGATGTCGCGGATGGTAATCCCCATTGGAACCTCCACCAGCCCTGATCTCCGTATTTTTCCGGCCAGTGCAAAAACCTTGGTGCCCTTTGATTTTTCCGTTCCATAGGCTTTAAAGGCGGCGGCGCCGTTCATGATAATCCACGGAATATTGGCAAGTGTTTCAACGTTATTGATACAGGTGGGATATCCCCAAAGTCCCGCTTCTGCAGGAAATGGAGGTCTGACGCGGGGCATGCCGCGCC
>JAPLDE010000189.1:0-10666 GCA_026391855.1 Bacteroidota bacterium
AAAGATCCTCTTTGAAATATAATAAGAAAAACATCTGAAAGTGTGAGTTCCATTATGAGTCTTGAAGTACAATAACAAGAGTCATCCGGACCATAAGGCAAGAATGATAAGAAGGCCAGAATGCAGGAGTGCCAGAATGAATAAACATTCTGGCACTCTGAAATCTTGCATTCCCGCATTTGAGCTTGTGATCCGCCTGGGATTCGAATCACCCTATTTATTTCATTTGCATATTTTGTAATGCGCTGATAATGAAATTATAACAAAACATGTTGTATTGATTTATATTGAATAGTTTTTCCAAAAGTGTACATCATAGTGTACATCAAATAATATATGCCAACATATTACAGACAACCTTTACGTGCTTTTGAATGTCTAAGTGTCCAGTCGTTTACTTTTAAAACATATTTACATGAAGGTTTCTGCTGCCTTAATTTTTAGGGATAAAACAGATAAGTTAGGTCGGGTTAAAATTTCAATCTTCCAGACAATAAATAAAAGAAAAGATAGAAAGTACATCAGTACACCTTATAAGTTACCAGTTAGTTATTGGAATAGCAGTACTTCCAGAGCATGGAAAACTCCAAAATCGGAGGAAATAAACAATTACCTGGATACTGAGATAGCAAAAATTCAAAAGAGGTACAGTAATAATGTCAGTAACACAGGAGGAGAAAAAATAAGTAGCTTTCACCTGACTTTTATACAGTTTCTGGATGGGCACATCAAGTATTTACTTTCAAAGGAAAAAATTGGTGAATATGAGCGGTATAAAGCTTTTAAAACCAAAATGGAGGGTTTTTTAAGAACGAAAAATATCGCTGATTTTGAGTTTGATGACATTAATTTGCAATTTCTGAAAGATTTTGATGAATTCGTCAGGGGCACTGGGCTGAAGCAAAGTACAGTGCATGGTTATGTAAAAAAGCTGGGAACGCTTTACCGGAAAGCTGTTAAAAGTGGTTATAATCCTAAATTCAATCCATTTGGGTTCTTTGAAAATCCGGAGTGCAAAACAAAAAAACATGCCCTTTCTGTTGATCAGGTGAATATCCTGGAGAAGAATGCCTATTTGCCACCAGAAAATTTGACACTTCCCACTTTTCATGCTTTGAATATCTTTCTTTTCCAGGTTTATGCCACCGGGTTAAGGGTAGGGGACGCCCTGTTATTAAAATGGAGTAACTTATCAGGGCTTGATATAATCGCAAATGTTCGAAAAAGTAGTAAAACTTCAACAATACCCCTACGAGGCAATCTAAAGGTTATCAATATTTTAAGGTACTATATGCCTTCTCATTATAAAATCGCTTACCTTAAATTGTATTCGGATACAGTCATGGAAAATACTCTTGAACCCTATGAAAAGGATCAATTATTTAAAGAAATACAATTGAATTATGAGGTAACAAGCGATGGGGATTATATTGAACACCCCCGAAAAGAATTTATTTTTGATGATACGTACAGGCTTGAAATCTTATTGGCCTTGTATTCAGAAATATCATTAAGCGATCATAAGATTTACCATATTTTCCCATTTATTAAAGCCGACACTTCTAAAATGTCTGCTTTGAAATTATACGATGAGGTAGGGAATGCGACTACTAAGGTTAATCTGCAATTGAAAAATCTAATGCCATTGATCCGGACAAATCTGAGCTTATCAAGCCATATTTCAAGGCATACTTTTACCAGAATTGCAAGACCGACTGAGGACATTGCTACTATTTCTCAAATGCTCGTACATGCCAGCGTAGCAGAAACTGATACCTACATAAATGAAATTGAAGATCCGGCATTGTCAGCAGCAAAAGTCAGAATAGCCAACTCATTCTGATTCAAAGTGTCGTTATAATTTCATCAGTTGCGTTGCCTTCCACCAGTAAAAGAAGGATTCGGGGTTGGATTTTTTAAGTTTTTGTAATTTGGTGTTGTGCGGAGCTTCTATTTTAGCATCTGCTACCTGTGCCGGATCTGAAAATTTTTCGAATGATGATTGATTAGTGGCAATCAACCTGGAAAGATAGGCCGCTTTAGCTGCATGTGGTATCGCTTTTTCAAGGCGGGTTCTATAAATTGGCAGCATTTTGCATTTACTGCCGAAAATTAGGTTGTTGTTCCAGATATTTACTGATCGCCTCCTTCTTGCGCTTACGGTCAGCATAGCGAAGTATCCGGCTTTCCTGAATAGTATATTTATTGATAGATTCTGTGAAGATGATTCGCATTTCCTGACCTTGCTGTGCAGTGAAAATTTTATCGTCACTGAAAATGTCCACCAAAATTTTTTCAATAGTAATAGTTACAACTCCCTCTACTTTCTGAACAGGAGCTTCTGAAACTAATGATTTCACTATTATAGTTTCCTGTTTTACTGAAGCATAGTGGGTAATAGTATCTGCGGAAGGATTAATGAATACATTTTTGTATTTCTCCTTCAGGAAGTAAAAAACAGATTCCAAGGCATCTTTTTCAACTTCTATAAGCGTATAAAACCTTCCCGGCTGATGAAGCATAAACTCATTGAAAACAGAGGTACTCCAGATGCAAAGTTGAAGATATGGGAATTTCTTATGAATTCGTTTATACAGAGTTTTGATCCTTGGCGATATTTCCGGGATGAAGTTTTTGCTGTAACCTATCGAGAACTTACCTCTGCTCACACGACTAATGATACCGGCCTGTACTAAATTGAATACCCTCCAGTTTACCGTAGTTTGTTTAATATTTGGTTCTGATTCCTGATAAAACTGCAAAATATCTTTGATCCCAATAATGCCTTTACCCTGGAAAAAAGTTTGCAGTTTGACGATATTGAGTTTAGAATCTGAGATGATTGTTTTTTATCTATGCAAAGATACGAAAACTATATTATGGCAGCAAATAAGTTTTGCTGCCGATAATTTTAATTATTTTTATCAAGTAGTTGTATCAAACTAAGCAGTAGGGCAATTTATAAATGAAAGTCCGATTCAGTAGCGGGTGCTGAAGAATGTTCTAACTTTAATTTGTCTGTAGATTTGATCAGAGTTGTTGAATTTGTGGAGTTTATGACTGATCATTCATATAGTGGCTATAACAATCACCAAAATAAACTCATTCTTGGAACCCGGCTTCTTGTTGTTGTGATTTGACCAGTGCTTTGAATAGTTCCTGCGGATTAAGTATTGGAAGATAGAATTTGTTAATGAAATGACCAGTGGTTTTAGTAAATATCATACCTCTGGCTGTTCCAATAGTGACACCAAGCATACTAATGAGAAAACCTTCATCAAAAGAAGGGACATTCGGCTCATTGAAGAAAACTACCTTATCATAATTGCTAATGTGAAATGTAACCAACGTTTCAAAACTCAGTAGGTTGCATATTTCACTTTTAATCTTGCATGAATAAATAATCTTTAAACTGATTTCAAGTGTTTTTTGGTCTTTGTTGGTTCCAATTTTAAGTCCAAAACCGAGTTGGATATTCGTTTGATCAATATCCGGTATCAGTTCATTAGAAATCTCTTTACAGAAAAATTCTAATTCCCTAACTTCATGAATTTTAACATCAATTTGCTCCGACTTCTTCGAGCTCTTTTTTGCTTTGCCAGCCACCGAATGTTCCATAAGGATTATAAACAATATTAGTATCATCAAAACAACAAACAGATTTGCTCACACTTTTCTTTGGACCAGGCACCTTAACCAAGTTTGAAGTCATCAGATTGAAAACATATTCTTGCGAACTTTGTATTAACAAAATTGTAGGTGTTTCTTTTCTTCTTGTTGGAATATGAATGATCTCCTCACCCAAAATTGCTTCAATTTTGGAAAGAGTTTGGATTGTAAAATTATGATCACCCTTTAACCACTTGCTGATCTCGGATTCATATTTATTAAGAGATTTTGCAAGCACTTTTTGTTCCAGGCCTTTTCTTTCAAGAATGTCATAAATCCTATCGATGATAGCATAAGATTTATCAACATAAATTTCGATGTCTTTTGGTGTCGTCTTGCGTATTCTTGCCAAACGACTACTTTTTACAGGTTCATTCATAAATCGATCTCGAAGTTGAGTTTTTCATACAGCAGATTGTTATATTCGTAGGTAGACCCTTTTTTTAATCGAGCCCTTAGAATTTTTTCGATTTTCTGTAAACAATCAGCATGTTTGTTCGCTTCTGGAATAAGGTTGTATGGTTGGTTTGTTTTTTTGTATCCGTTACCTAAAATTAATATGCCATCATGTATTCTAACGCAAAAAAGCCGTAAACTACCATGCCGGACAATTAATGGTAATGCAGATAATCCATCATGATAGCCCCCTTCTGGTCTAAAATATCGTTCAAGTGCGCCATTTTCACCAATTTTTGATATTTCTCGTTCAATAATGTATAAATCTTCGCTGTACTCTTCTGTATTGAAGTTGTCAAAAAACTTATCAGTCTCACTTATTTCTTCATCAGTAAACCTTATAGTATAAAAGTTAACTGCATCAGCTTGATCGAAAAGTTCCAGATTTATTTTACGCTTCACTTATAAGTTAAGTTGCAAAGATAAGTTATAAAAATTTTATTCTCCAAATTTTGACTAAAAAAACTCTAATTCGCTGATTTTTATACCATTTTAGCGTTTCATATGCCAAATTTTAGCAAATGTAAGTACATTTCCGTGAATTTAATGACCGGTTTTCCTGACTTTTCAACAAAAATTGAAACTTTTGTGATCATAAATAAGGGATATTTGAATCCATTTTGTAACCTCCAGTGCCAATTTCTAAATTTTTCATTTTTATTATTTGGAGAGAATCACCAAGGAAATTAAGTTAATTATCTCATATTTACTCTATTATATCGAAAATATATCCTAAAAAATTTGTTTATTTCAGATGTTCTTTGTAAATTAGCTCTATAGTTCAGGTTCACTTTCATTATAAGGTAGAACCAAGAACATCACCCCAAAGCCATCCTATCGCAAAAAGAATACCCATCAAGCGATACACATCACCAACATTAACAGAAGACCCACGTGGTCTGATGGCGCAGTATGATTTATATTTCTTTCAGGTCAAGGAGACATCCAATTGGGCACAATCTAACAATTAAAGTACCATTAGTTACAAGGTGGTTTGGATTGAAGATTTACATAAAAATCAGCAGATGGCTTCCAAAGCCGGCACGTTGGTGGATGTAACGATACCATATTAATTTAGCAAAACTCAGAAATTTGGAATCTTTGGAACATCTTCAGGAAATCGTCAGGATGAGTGCTTTGGAAATTGATGCGCTTCTGCGGGAACATCCGGACCTCACCACTGATATCGAGTATGTGGATTTACCGGAGGGTGAATTTTTCGTGGCTGGCTTGGTGATGTTAAATGTTAATCAGCAGGGTATTGAAGATCCCATCTTTACCTTCGACATCAGCCTGGATAAAAATGATGCGAGTGAACTTCACCTATTCTGTCATGACGTTACTATGCGTGATGAACCATATATTCAGGAAATGGAGAATGCCTGTCGACGACTCAAACAGTTACTTACAGTTTTTAAATTACAGGATATAACTGCTGAAAAGATAGTTGTGGATTTCTTCCGGAAGATGGCTAAGTCAGAAAACGACAAAATATTGGAATTCTTTACTGAAAACTGAAAATATGGAAAAATATAAGAAGGATCTGATTGATTACCTGCTCATCAAGAAAAACAAAAAGCGGGATTTCCTAATCTACACTGGGTCGGTTACAGCCCGGCTTATCCGTATACTTGGACAGGTGAAAGATCAATTTGAAAATTTTCAGGATTATTCTGTCAGCTTCAGACAGAATAGATATAATGAAACTATCACTTTCCCGATTAAGGTTGTGGATTTCACAGTATCCTACAAAGAACAAGAATTAGTGAAATATACTTTTATACTTGGCTTAGATGAACCAGGGATAGGGCTATTATTATCTTGTACGATCACCAATCTGATCCATCAGCAGTTTGACTCCGAACTTTTAAAAAGTTTCGATACGCCCCCGGAGTGGCTCACGAACTGTGAACATTGTACACCATTCGAAAGGAATCTTGGTAATGCTGATGAATTTTCTGAAGAAAAGGTTGCTGAGTTCATTGTAGACACCTTCACCAAAATGACCCAAAACTTCCTTATATGAAGAAGCTATTGGAAAAATATGACCCATTTTGTGACCTCGAAAAGTATGAGCGGCTGTTACTGTGCTACAATTTACATGATTTGGAAATGGAAGCCGAATCAAATCCGCTGGAAGAAAACCTGAAAAAACTCAATGAAATCAAAATGATTCTACTGATGACCAGCCGGCTGTTTTTACTCACCAGTGCTTCTTTCGGATATTGCTCTTTACCTATCATTTACCATTTTGTCTTTGGATGGTCGATACCATTATTGAAATTCCTAACCATTTCCGGGATTATTTTTCCCATTTACTTTTATCTGATTTATGACCGGTTGGCTGTTCACCCCAAAAATATCCAGTTACGGGAATTTTTAAAACAGTACCGGTTAGTATTGATAAAAGTTATAGCAGCTCAGAAGCAAACCAAAAATGTTCCAACATGGTAACGAGTATCAATATATTGGTCGGTTCTGGTAAGATTATAGCTTCCGGAAGGATGCTGGAATCGCTTGGTTTCACTTTATTTTATAGTGTGAGGTACGGACGTAATTATCTGATATTCTGTGGCTAACAACATCGTGGTTTGAAACTGTCAAAATTTGCTTTCACTTTCACTTTTAAAATGATAAAACTGAAATGAGTTTACGAGGATCACGGACAACTAGCACCTACCTGAACTGGGACGCAGCGACCTCCCTGGTGCTTAAACTTTCCAGGGATAAGGATTACAAATTTTCCTTGTTGATCAGTATTGGGATTTATATGGGTTTGAGAATCAAAGATATTTTAAAGCTGACCTGGTGCGATATTTTGGACAAAGACCAGATTGATATTGTGGAGTCCAAAACAAAAAAGCATAGGATCATCACTTTCCACCCGGAGTTGAAAGCCCATATTAAAAGGAGCTATTGCGATATGAAGATCACTGATCCAGCGGAACTGGTATTTATTAACCGCTATAAAACCAAAAGTATTTGCGTTCAGTACATTAATCGCCGGTTGAAAGATATTATGGTAAAATACAAGGTGGCGACTGATGGAAAAGGTATAAGCACGCACGGGTTCCGCAAAACAATGGGTCGCCGCATTTACGAGAATCACTCCGGATCGGAACGCAGTTTGGTCTTGCTTTCAGAAATATTAAACCATTCTTCACAAAGTATCACCCGCCTATATCTGGGCATTAAGCAGGAGGAGATAAATGATGTCTACAGGAACCTTTAGTACACCATATATATATTAATCTATGATTTGCTGTCCTGGAAATGAGTTTACTCCTTGGCATTCTCGACTGGAAAGACACCTTGGTCCGAAGTCAAGGCTTTTGCCGTTAAAAGAAATGCTTTATTTTCTAAGACATACTGTGATCAGACCAGCCCAGTTCCAGATAGAAACCTTCTTTTCAATGTATGATTGTTTATCGACTATCGCAGATTTGCCCGGAGTGAAATTAGTTCCTGAAGTTTACAACATGCCAGCGTCTAATTTAAAAATCTTATACAAGAAGGGTCTTAACCTTCCAGTAATCATCTTTGAATATAATATTGAATACCAGACCAGTCCGGAGGATCGGGATTTTTTGCTTGTCCAATGTTCAGGTTTTATACCGGTAAATCTTCAAAATGAATTGATTAGGACGAACAGTTCATTCCGGATGGAACATGAAGAAATGTATGGGTGCGTTTCTGTATATCCCACCTTGTTCGATTGTGAGAAAGTGTCATTAGAAGATATTGCAATGGACTTTACAAACCGGTTTATTAATGCTACTGAGCTTTTTGTGGATAGGTGGGATGGTTGGAATTTGCCATTTATTCCTTAAAATGTCGTTAACTTTGGGTATTACTATCCCATAACAGTTTACCTGAATTATCTGCCTGAATATGGTCAATTATAACATTCCAACTTGCTCCGCCACCAGTATCCGAAAAATTCACAAACCACACAAGTTTCGCATGAACAAATTTCAATTTAGTTTTGACTACTTCTGGTTTTAGAACGATATTATCATGTTGGTAGGAAAGTGAGATACTTGGGTAGATTATTCCATCTATCTGATCATCTATTTCATAGCCAGGTATTCTGTTGAAAACACGATCCGCATAATAGTTGCTGAGTTTGTATTCATAATCTTTTGTAACCGTGAATTTTGCAAATTCGTCAGCAAAGAATTGTAAGATTTCGTATCTGAAATCATTATTGATTTTATTCCTTAAATCATCATCTTGTCGTTTAATATCCTCTAACTGAATACTTTCAGAAACCATATCGAGTTCTTTATAAAATCGCTCAAAATACTTATAAGAATGAGGAATATGTGCAAAGGTCAATGGTGTTTCAAATTTCCAAACCCCAACGGTAAGCATTACAGAGTTCTTGTTTAGATCCGGATTACCTTTATTTATTGCCTCTGTACATGCTGTTGGAAGTGTTACAGCACCATAAAACATGGGCTCACCTGGTTTATTTACTCGCCCAAATTCTTTAATTTTCAACCTCTCATCTTCTGGTATGTAAGAAATTTGGGAAACCAATTCAAAAGGTCTGTTATCAGGATTTGTTATTACCCTGGCTCTGTAGACAACATTAGTACCATTATAATCATACTGATTAAAGAAGAATTTATTATTATCAAAATCAACAGCTGAAATTGGTATTCCAGGGAAATATGAGTTACATTCTACTTTAATAGCATCATAATCTAAACGATAAAGGTGATCTGGGATCCGCCTCATGAACTCCCTTACTTTGGATGGGTCAGGGTTTCTCATTGTTGCAGTGTGTTATTGGGTAAGTAAATCTATCTGACCAGAAAATTTAAACTGTTCAAGCTCACTAAGATTCTTTTTTGATAACCGGATACCATATTCAGGAAATCTTGGTTTTTTTGTCCTTCTACTGATATCTTTAACAGTCCATTGCTTCAGAAGATTTGATGGCTTCTCCCAAGCCTGTATAGGAATAAGGTATATGTTCGGATCATTACCATCTTCAAACATGACTAAGGCGACAAAAGAATTCTCCGGGTTCAGAACACCTTCATCGGCGATAAAAACGTAAGATGTCTTCTCCTTCCGGAACGATTTTACCTGAACCT
Organism: Bacteroidota bacterium; assembly: GCA_026391855.1. Classification (GTDB taxonomy): domain Bacteria; phylum Bacteroidota; class Bacteroidia; order Bacteroidales; family CAIXZF01; genus JAKLIX01. The sequence goes on from JAPLDE010000189.1 coordinate 9,231, forward strand.
CAAAATATTTTATTTTGCTACCGGATTTGTGTCGGAGTAAAAAATCGATGCCTCGATCATCAACTTCTATCGTAAAAACAGAAAGGTCAGGATGTTTAGCAAACTCCATTTTGACCAAATATTCAGCATACCTCCCGATTTGGAGATGATTAAGTTCTGACCATTTCATTATGCTCCGATTTCGTTAAATAAATAGTGCTTAACATTCAAAAGTACATTATTTTCAGGCCCTGATATTTCTTTTCTTCCACAATATTACTTTGCGTTTTTTTCAATATATTTGTCTCAATTAGTACAAGTACAAACCCAGTCAATTATGTTAGGTCTCAAACTGAAGGAGTTACGGGAAGCCCAAGGCTTAGTTCAAAGGAAGGTCGCTGCTGAACTACATGTTGATACAGCTTATGTCAGCAAAGTTGAGCGTGATGAAAAACCAGTTAGTAGAAACCATCTGAAGAAGCTTGCTGAGTTATTAAGCTATCCTGAAGAAGAACTACTTACACTTTGGATAGCTGATAAGCTATACGACATGGTTAAGCAGGAGGCAGTAGGGTTGAAATCAATTGAAGTTGTTCAGGCAATTTTGAAGATGAAACTAGATAATGGCCAATCTAATCAACCTGTATGAGCTTATACGCTATAAAAGATATTTCGAAATCGACAGACAGGTATAAGCTTTATATCCTTCAGTGTAATCCGGAAACACTGTCTGAAAGCATCGCTTTTGTTCAGAGCCAGGGTGTCCCTTCGCTTAATATTGGTAGGGAGGTGGCTGCATTTATTGATAAATCTGAGAATTATAAATACCTGAACATTGAGGTCTACGACTTCATTAAGTGGATATTGGATCTTCACCGAGCCAAAGAAGATGGTTCAGTGTCAAAAGCAATTGCTGTTTACAATTTAGGCATACTATTAGAACCAGTGCTGGAATTGAATGCAAATCAACTGCTTAAAGAATACTCAAAATCAGCCGGATTAATCATTGTGTGGGAAAACCAATTTGACCAAACTTCCAGATTATTCTGGGAGACCCAGAGTAATAAATACTTTTTTGATTTCAATGATGCGCCATTAAAAAAACTGCAATATGCAATATAAAGAACTCATTCAATTCGAACCTATTACGACTGTGGTAAAACTGGTAACTGCCGGTGAACAATCTATAGCGGAAAGCCTTGTCAAAACCTTTGTCTTTTCAAAAAAAATGCAGGAGGATCTCAGAGAGGTGATAATTAAGAATTTGGTAACAGAGCCATCTTATGAAACCAAAGGAATACAAATCGTTGGAAGTTATGGTACAGGTAAATCCCACCTAATGTCCTTGGTTTCCGCAATCGCCGAAAATGCTGATTTAGTTAAGCATATCCAAAATGAAGATTTAAAGAAGAATTTTAATGGTATTGCCGGTAAATATAAGGTTCTACGATTTGAAA
>JAPLDE010000189.1:10743-18982 GCA_026391855.1 Bacteroidota bacterium
TGGTGATTCTCACTTCAGCTGGAAGGAACTTATCCAACTTATGATGGCTGAATTTGAGGCGAAATTCCCAAAACACCATTTTCTAATTGTTATCGATGAGCTACTGGAATATCTGAAAGGCCGGAAGCCAAATGAACTTCATAATGACTTAATGCTTCTTCGTCAGTTAGGCGAAGCTTGCGACAATTCCAGATTCAAACTCATGTTTGGTGTTCAGGAATTACTATATCGTTCACCTGAATTTCAGTTTCAGGCGGATATGCTTAACAAAATAGAAGATAGGTACGCTGACTTGATTATCACTAAGGAAGATGTTTCCTATGTGGTTAAGGAACGCCTACTAAAAAAGGACATCCATCAAAAGTCGAAAATCCGGGAACATCTTCTGAAATACGCACATTTGTTTGAAGGTATCAATACAAACCTTAATGAGTTCATTGATTTGTTTCCAGTACACCCGAATTATGTCAGCTACTTCGAAAAGATCAAACATGGGAAAAGTCAGCGGGAGATATTGAAGGTCCTTTCGGTGAAGTTCGAAGACATTTTGGAGAAAGAAGTGCCATCCAATAATCCTGGCTTAATAACGTATGATACATATTGGCCTGATCTGGCAAGTAATCCTGCCATGCTTACCATTCCAGATATAAGAATTGTAAGAGATAAGGTTGATATCATTGCTGACAGGATTAACAATCATTTTACTGGTGCAAGGTCAAACCGTAAGGGTATCGCTCAGAGTATATCCCAGGCACTAGCTATCCGTATCCTTTGTGATGATTTGGATCATCGCAATGGAGCGAGTATCCATAGTTTGAAGGAAGACCTTTGCGTAACAATACCTGGTGTTGATGAACCGGAACTGCTATTGGCTGCCATTGATAGTGCAGCTAAACAGTTGGTAACTGCTACCGCCGGGCAGTATGTTGATCAGGATTCGATTAGTGCTGATTTTTACATTCGCACAGAAGGTGGTATCAATATTCCGCAGCTCATCCGTGATTATGCTGATGAGGTAATAAAGAAAGATACAGATCAGGCAGATCAGTATTATTTTGATTTTTTACAGTATATGCTTGAAATTCAGCAAGATTCATATAGATCTGGGTTTAAAATCTGGGAGCATTCAATCGAATGGATTGATAAAAAGAGCTTCCGGCTGGGGTATATCTTTTTTGGGAATCCTAATGAAAGAAGTACAACAGAGCCTATTCAACAATACTACATTTTCTTTTGCCCTCTGTTTAATCCAATTAATCGGAATGATGAAGCGGATGAGGTATATTTTGATGTAGCCGGCCTCTCGGATGATTTTAAAGATACCATTTGCCTATATGGGGCGGCTAAAGCTAAACATGCTTCTGCACCAACTAACCAAAAACAACTTTTCAGTAATCAGATAGAAGAATATCAGCGTAAGGCCATATCACTTTTTGATAAGGAGTTTGCCGATAAGACAAAGGTGATCTATAAAGGTGAAACCAAATCTCTTAAATCCTATGCGTTACCGGGCGAAGGTTCTACAAAGGAAATGATATTTCGTAGTGTGGCATCCAAGGTTCTGAACAAAACATTTAATGATAAGTACCCTAATTACCCCGTATTCACTGATTTGCTTCAATCATTAACTAAAGACAACTTTGATGGGCGCATAAAAAATGCTTTAAAGAAAATAACAACAACATCAGTCCCAAATCGAGATGGCGAAGCCATACTCAGTGGACTGGGTTTATGGAGTGGACAAACTATTTCAACACAAAACAGCAAATATGCTGACAGTTTATTGAAAAAGTTGAAGGAGGCCGGTGAAGGAACGGTAATAAACAGGTCAGACATTATTTGTGTGCATTATGCACCTGCAAATTTATGGTATTCGGTTGATTACAATATTGATTATCAATTGGAGTTCATTGTAATGGCAGCACTGGCTTTTAAAGGCGATATTGAAGTAAACTGGTCAGGAAGTAGAAACCTGTCTGCCACGAATATCGAAAGTGTGATGTCTCTTTCTGAAGAGGATTATTTCACTTTTCAACACATCAAACAGCCACAGGGAATACCGGTTAAGCATTTGAAAGCTTTATTCACCTGTTTAAGATTGCCCGATTATACTTCTGAGCTTGACAAGCCTGAAACTATCAGCAAAATAGTAACAGAGGCAAAAACGCTGGCAGAAAGAGTGGTTAAAACCAAATCTATTGTTTCACAAGGCTTAAAGTGCCGGAATGTCCCACTTCTTACTGATGAGGATAGTTTCAGTATGAAAGCTGACTTGGAAGTATTAGGTATTATGCTGGATAGTATTCAATCTTACAATTCTTATGGGAAGCTAAAGGCATTTAAGTTTACAGAAGAAGAATTAGTTACTGCTTTTAAAGCATTGCCCCACTGCGACTTAATAGATAAGTTAAAAGACAAAGCTGAAAAATTTGAAAGGTTAGTTGCTTATCTGTATTCAGCTCAATTGTATGTGGTTCAAAGTGAGAAACCCCTTTTCGATGACATAAAAACAGCCATTGATAGCTTACCTTCAATAGTATCTTCCAACAAGGATGCGGATACTAAAAAATATGAGGCACTGTTAAATTCCCTAATCGACAGGTATGCTGATTATTACATAGCACAATATACCCGCTGCCGGCTTTCAAAGCATGATGCTTTATCTAAAGAACGAATACTGAGTAGTGAGAAAAAAAGAATCTGTGACATTATTAAAGATGCAGAATTTATTACAGTTACAGAATATCAGAATTGGCTGAATAGCATAACATCACTTCTTGAAGCAGATATCTCATTGACAAAGCCTAAAGTTTTGGTTGAGCCCTATCATGAATTCAACCCTCGTGAATACTATGATAAGACTACATTCAATATTACTCAATTGGAAGATCAATTGGATGATATTCTGGAAAAATGGACTAATGCCATCCGTTCTGTATTCAAAGACCCCTCTGTTCAGGAGAATATGGACATTTTAAAACCGGATGAACGTGTATTGGTTGAAAAATTCCGGGCTGGGGATATGGATTTGACAGCTGATAATGCACCAAAACTCCGAGATTTGATAGCACAGTTTGCACAAGGGATTGATAAAGTGGAAATATTAATGGATGATATTCGGAAACAACTCAGTAAGCCATTAACACCGCAAGAGGCAATTGACACCCTTACATTATATATTGATGGTTTGTGTGCCGGTAAGGAAAGAAATAAGGTAAGAATCATTATAAAATAAGCATTATGGATATAATCGAATTTCATAAAGTCACCAGCAAACAGAATATTAAAGAAAGAGATAAGGTGACTGTTTCAACTTCAGATATTACGTTAACAGGGACACTCGTACCTTGCACAGTAGTCATCGCTTATGTTGGTGAAATACATTCAAATATTCTTCATGAAAAGAATGGCGAATTATTGATTTCTATAAAATCACATCCTGATGGATTTGGACCGGATATAGGTAAGCCAGTTTATGTTAAAGATATCATTCATATCACTAAAGTAGATTAGTATGACCAGAATAGTGTGTTTAGGTAAAGATTTTCATTCCGACGAAGAACGCCGTGAATACTTCCGGAACGAACTCAGATCGATGCTCCCGGAATTAAAGAAAATTGAAGGTTTCCCTATCGGAGAAGATGAAGACATCATCGCTCTGAGCGACCCACCTTATTACACAGCCTGTCCGAATCCCTGGTTGAATGAATTTATTGCAGAATGGGAAAAGGATAAAGCGGATATTCCTGGCAGAAAAAAGGAATATCATGTTGATGAACCTTATGCTAGTGATGTAAGTGAAGGAAAGAATAATCCAATTTACAATGCCCATAGTTACCATACAAAAGTACCTCATCCTGCTATTATGAGGTACATTCTTCATTATACACAACCTGGTGATATTGTTTTAGATGGTTTCGCAGGAACTGGGATGACAGGTGTGGCTGCACAACTCTGTGGGCATCCAGATTCAGAAATTAAATATAGGATTGACGAAGAATTTAAAAATCAAGGATTGAATTCACCACAATGGGGAGAGCGATTTTCAATTATCGGAGATATTAGTCCAATAGCGTCCTTCATAAGTTACAATTATAACAATCCAATAGAATATGATGAATTGCAAAATGAGGTAGAAAATATTTTAATAAATGTTGAAAATACTTATGAATGGTTATATCAAACAAAACATTCAAATGGGAAAATCGCAAAAATCAATTATACAATATGGAGCGATGTTTTTGTTTGTGGGGTATGCGCAGATGAGATTGTGTTTTGGGATGCAGCAGTAGATTCAGTAAAAGGAGAGATAAGGGATGTATTCACTTGTCCTCATTGTAATGCAACACATTCTAAACGTACATTAGAAAGAAAATGGATAACTATTTATGATAAGATGTTGCAGAAATCAATCACACAAAACAAATCAATTCCTGTTCTGATTAATTATTCTTACAATGGAAAAAAGTTTAATAAAAAGCTTGACCTGGAAGATTTCGAATTAATTGACAAAACAGAGGCTTTTGAAATTCATGATTGGTTCCCAATAGATAATTTGCCGGATGGATATAATACGAGGCAGCCAATAGAAACAAACGGATATTTAAACGTCCATCATTTTTACACCAAACGAAATTTGATTGTTCTTTCATATCTGTGGAAAGTTGTCAGTCAGTCTAAACTTCTTCGCACAAAATTCTCTGTTACAGCATTAAATCGGGTATGTTCAAAACTTGCAAAAATTTCCTTTTCGTATTACTTTCATGGCGGGGGTGGTGCAATTAATGGTGGAGTTTTAGGAACTCTATATGTGACAAGCCTTGGTCCCGAAATTAATGTAATTCAAAGTTTTAAAGACAGGATTAGATCAACTCTATTTAATCTCCCTACCAAGATTGGCTCAACGATTGTCAATACAACTTCTTGTTCTAATCTGCAAATTAGTGATAATAGTATTGATTACATATTTACAGATCCACCTTTCGGATCAAATATTATGTACTCAGAATTGAGCTTTTTGTGGGAGAGTTGGTTAAAAATAAGAACAAATAATAAAGAAGAAGCAATTGAAAATAAAGTACAAGGCAAGTCTTTATTGGATTATCAAAATCTCATGACAAAGTGTTTTGTAGAATATTACAGAATATTGAAACCTGGAAAATGGATGACAGTTGAATTTAGCAATACCAGTGCAGCTGTGTGGAATGGAATCCAAACAGGATTGCAGAAAGCTGGATTTGTTATAGCAAATGTTGCTGGTTTAGATAAAAAGCAAGGTAGCTTTAAAGCAGTTACAACACCAACAGCCGTAAAACAAGATTTGGTAATAAGCTGCTACAAACCATCATCTGAATTTGAAAATAAATTCAAAACACTTCAAGGAGATGTTGCAGTTTGGGATTTTGTATTGGAACATTTGCATCATCTACCTGCACACATCAGGAAGGATAATAATACTACAGCTATAGTTGAACGTAGTCCCAAAATTATTTTCGATAGGCTCATAACCTTTTATATAATGAGGGGATTACCGGTTCCTATCGATGCAAGAGACTTCCAAGATGGTCTAAAACAAAGGTTTGTTGAAAGAGATAGCATGTTTTTTACGGCAGAACAAGCTGCTGAGTACGATGAGAAAAAGGCGAAAGCTCCTCAGTTTATACAACTATCGTTGATTGTATCAAACGAATCAGATGCTATTGAATGGTTAAAAGATCGTGTGCGAAAGCAGGCACAAAAATACCAGGACATAATGCCTGATTTTCGTATAGCAACGCAATCACTTCGCAAAGGAGATACTTTGCCAGAATTACAAGATATTCTGAATGAAAACTTTATACAGGAATCAGATGGTAAATGGCGTAGTCCAGATTCAAATGAAGCAAAAGATCGGGAAGCACTACGTACCAAAGTACTGTTAAAAGAGTTCAATGGCTATGTAACAACTATAAGTCAGCTCAGAGCTAAAAAAATCAAAGAAGTCCGGGTGGAAGCCCTGCGTGCCGGTTTCAAAAATTGCTGGGAGCAAAAAGATTTCAAATACATCGTCTCAGTAGGTGATATGATTCCGCAGAATATCTTGTTGGAAGATGAGCAGTTGCTGATGTATTATGATATAGCTAAAGACAGAATTTAAACTTTACACCTATGGCATCAGGAGGAGTAACAGCAAGAAATACCCGCCAGGGTTTCAGATCAGAATACATCGTGAAATACATTTTCTCAGCTTTCGGAACTGCTGTTGATGTGTCAGCTGAGAACGACTTGGGTATTGATTTGTTATGCAACTTGACTTCTTTCGATGGTTTGTTAATTACTTATAAATCCACATATGGCATTCAGGTTAAAAGTAAAGGAGCCACATTTAAATATTCCGGTAAGCAGGCGACTAAGTGGCTATCCAAACTTGAATTCCCATTGTTGTTGGTTGAAGTGGATAAACATAATTCGAGGATAAAAGTTTACAGTACCTGGAATCTTAACAAGTATCTTTTGGGGTTATACACGGATGATGAAGATAAATATCCAGAAGAAATAGAATTTATTCAATCAAACAGTGGGAAGTTGGACCCGCCTGATTGTGCAGATGGGAAGATTCCAGTTGGAGTACCTATTTTAGATTTCCACTATTCTGATGTTGATAATGATGAAAAACGTAAGATTTTTCATGCTGTCATTTCAAAATGGCTAGAAGTGGATAATGAAAATTATCGACTCAGGCGGGCAGGTGTTGCCCGGACATTTGGTTATAATACATGGGTGACGAATGAACCTATAACAGATGGCAGAGACGAATGGGATTTACGATATTATTATTCGCCATTTCATTCATCAGTTTTTAAAAAACTCCTTGCGCACGTTATTACAGCGCAAGGAGTTTATTGCTTAGAAAACACTGGTACAGAAAAAAGAGAACCATTTAAAACAGAATTCAATGATTTTAGGTACTTAGCAACAAAATATTTACAAGAGTATATGGGCGATTTTGAAAAAAACGTCTTTAAAAGCGAGATTTAGAAATTATGCTGTATCAAGGGAAAGAAGTTGCCATTTTGTCGCAGAAGATAGTTTTCGGTAAACAAATTGCCGAGGTAAAGATCTTATCTACCAATGAGATAAAATCAGTTCCATTTTCAGAACTGTCAGATGAAAGAGTACTCCCAACTGTAGCTGAAATTTCTTTCAAAGCGATTGCTGCAAAAATCAGGAATGAAGTTTTCCGGCAATCTATGCTTGCTCCCATAGAAAGCAACATTGTTCCACTTCCACATCAGATTTTAGCTTTAGAAAAAGTGATGTCTGGTCAGTTTCTTCGTTTCCTGATGGCAGATGAAGTAGGAATGGGTAAAACAATTGAAGCCGGCCTGGTTTTGAAAGAACTTAAACTAAGAGGTATTGTTAAACGCAGTTTAATCATAGTGCCAAAATCTGCGATGGGACAATGGCAGCAGGAAATGAAGAAGCACTTCAATGAATTCTTTCATATTTACGATACCGATTACATTAATACATTAAGCCGGACATTTGCCCGCCTGGATGCCGACAATGATATCAATCTTTTTACTCAGCATAACCAGGTCATCGTTTCAATGGATTCATTAAAGCCCATTGAAACCCGACAGGGATGGAGTAAACAGAAAGTTGAGGAATACAATCGTTTCCGGATACAAAGTGTCCTTGAAGCAGATTTTGATTTATTGGTTATTGATGAATGCCATAGAGTGGGTGGCAGCAATACACAGGTTGGCCGCTTCCAAATGGCCGATATTTTATGTAATGCAGTACCTAATATTTTGCTGCTGTCTGCCACTCCCCATAGAGGCAAAAGCGATCACTTCAGAAGAATCCTTCAGTTGCTAGATGCAGATGCTTTTTCAGGCGAAGGAATGCCGGCCATCCCGGAATTAGAACCTTATGTTGTTCGTACTGAAAAACGACAAGCCATTGATTATAATGGAAAACCCTTGTTTAATAAGCGACTTACCCAAAGGATAGTAGTAAACTATAATACTGTACAACACAGAAAACAGCAAAGGCTGTATGAAGCTGTCACTGATTATGTTGTAAATGGTTTTAATCTTGCCCAACAAACAAAAAACACATCCTATGGATTTGTGATGATTTTATTTCAGCGTATGATGAGCAGTTCTACTCAGGCCATAGTGGATGCCATGCAGAAAAGGGCAAATAGACTTTCAGGTGAAAGGCAGGAAGTGAACAAGGAAAACATCATCAGCAA
>JAPLDE010000262.1 GCA_026391855.1 Bacteroidota bacterium
ACATTGGGTCGATGATTCCCGGAGATTCTTTTCAAACTAACAACAGCATCATCGAAAAATATTGTTATGACAACAACCCTGATAATTGTATAGTTTATGGTGGCCTTTATCAATGGCCTGAGATGATGCAATATATAACAACCCCAAGTTCTAAGGGGATTTGTGCTAATGGCTGGCATTTGCCATCTAATGAAGAATGGGATAATTTGGCTTGTTATCTAGGAGGATTATCTATTGCAGGAGGGAAAATGAAACAAGTAGGCAATACATATTGGTCTTCTCCGAATATTTCAGCCACTAACGAAAGCGGATTCACTGGTCTTGGTGCCGGGTGGTGCTGGCCAATAAGTGGATATTTCAGTGGTTGGCATTACGATGGAATTTTCTGGAGCTCTTCTGAATTCTTTTCTTCAAATGGATACAACGTTTACTTAATTAGTAATTCCAGTGAATTTCCTTTTAGTAACTATCATAAAGAAATAGGTTATTCAGTCCGTTGCCTCAAAGACATCTGCTCCCAATCCCCCACCCAGTCCAATGCCGGTCCCGACCAGACGGTTACAGGCACTTCAACCACCCTGGCCGCCAATACACCCCAGTACGGAACCGGAAGCTGGGGTATCGTTTCCGGAAACGGAGGCGTTGTGGCAGAAACCGGGAACCCTTTATCAGGGTTTACCGGGCTCGCAGATTCCATCTATCTCCTTACCTGGACCATCAGCACAGCCTGCGCCAGTTCAGTGGATACGGTAGTAATTACCTTTAACAACCTGATTATGAATATCCCTTGTCCGGGCCTGCCATCTTTCGTTTATGAGGGACGAACCTATAATACGGTTCAGATTGGCAACCAGTGTTGGATGAGGGAAAACCTGAATGTTGGGACAATGGTGCCATCAACTAACACAGGATCTTTTCATTCAGATTGTAATAATAATGGGATTATTGAAAAATACTGTTACAACAATGATCCTGTATATTGTAATATATATGGCGGGCTTTATGACTGGAATGAGATGATGCTATATTCATCCATTCCGGGCAAAAAGGGAATATGTCCAACAGGTTGGCATATTCCAACTGATGAAGATGTTTGTATTTTAACGACTTACCTTGATCCAACAGTTGTCTGCAATAATGATGGAAGTGAGTCAGGTATTACTATTGGTGCTAAGCTTAAAGAAACTGGTACAAACCATTGGGCACAAACTAACAGTGGTGTTACTAACGAGAGCGGATTTACAGCACTTGGTGCCGGTTACCGCGATCAACAAGGATATATGAGTTGTCTATCTGTAAATGAGATGTTTTGGACCTCTTCAACTATAGAATGGTACTCAGAATATTTACCTGTTAGATGGTACCTTTTTTATCAGCATAATGGAATCGATCGTGGACTTGAATTGGGACCAACTGGTTATTCAGTCCGTTGCCTCAAAGACACCTGCTCCCAATCTCCAACCCAATCTGATGCCGGTCCTAACCAAACAGTAACAGGCACTTCAACTAACCTGGCAGCCAATGTCCCTCAATACGGAACCGGAAGCTGGAGTATTGTTACCGGAAACGGAGGCGTTGTGGCAGAACCCGGGAACCCCTTATCAGGGTTTACCGGGCTGACAGATTCCACCTATCTACTTACCTGGACCATCAGCAATGCCTGCGCTAGTTCGGTGGATTCACTGTCGATTACCTTCTCTGCTCCGGTTTTTACCTGCGGTTCAGCATTTACCGATACACGGGATGGGTATGTTTATAACACAGTTCAAATAGGAGAACAATGCTGGATGAAACAAAACCTGAATGTTGGACTCATGATTGCAGGATCGGCCTATCAAACAAATAACGGAACCATAGAAAGGTATTGCTATGATAATAACCCTTTAAATTGTGATACCTATGGTGCACTATATCAATGGGATGAAATGATGAATTATGCCCCTTCCGGAGTCAGAATTCAAGGAATTTGTCCCTTTGATTGGCATATTCCTTCTGTTGATGAGTGGACAACACTTTCTACAACCCTGGGTGGTGATGCGATTGCTGGTGGAAAAATGAAAGAAACGGGTCTGCTACATTGGGATTCACCTAATTCAGGTGCTAATAATGAGAGCGGATTTTCAGGGTTGGGTGCAGGTTGTCTTTATGGTACTTCTTATAATTCGTTAAAAAATTATGGGATTTTTTGGACATCATATAGTCATCCGGTTAATGGTCAACCCTATTTCTGTTTTCTCGGTTATTACGACCCGAACTTTATCATTGCTCTTAACGGTGGTGCACATTACGGGTATAGTGTAAGATGTATTAAAAACTGTGTTTTCCCTCTCCCTTCCCAATCCTATGCTGGTTCGGATCAGACTTTAAGTGTCACAACTACCACCCTTGCAGGCAATACTCCTTTGTCTGGAACCGGAACCTGGAGTCTTATCTCTGGAAGCGGAGGCACAATTGCTGAGGTCGGGAACCCGGTTTCTGTTTTTACCGGAATTGCCGGTAACACCTACACGTTGATCTGGACCATCAACACTGCTTGTGCCAGTTCGATAGATACTGTAGTATTGATCTTTAATAATACTATTATGAACATCCCCTGTCCGGACCTGCCTTCTTTCGTTTATGGAGGCCAAACCTATAATACCGTTCAGATTGGCAACCAGTGCTGGATGAGGGAAAACCTGAACATAGGGATCATGATCAGCGGATCCTCCAATCAGACCAATAACAATACCCTTGAAAAATACTGCTATAATAACGATCCAGCCAATTGTTCGGTTTATGGCGGGTTTTATCAATGGGATGAAATAATGCAATATAATTTTATCTCAGGAACCCAGGGAATCTGCCCTTCAGGATGGCATATTCCCACCGATAATGAATGGTGTGCAATGACTTCCTTGCTTGATACCAGTGTTGATTGCATCAACTTTGGCTGGTCTGGGCTTGATATAGGTGATAAACTGAAGGAAACTTCATCCAACCAAAGTGGGTTTACTGCGGTGGGCGCGGGTTACAGAGCTGGTAATGGTGGCTTCAACGATGTTAGCAACAGTGCCCGATTCTGGACCTCGACAGAATACTCTTCGCTGAATGCCGTGATGAGATACCTGTACCATCTTAATCCCAGCATTGGAATGTTTAATACCAGTAAATTGAATGGATATTCGGTCCGGTGTATTAAAAACCCATAAATGCTATGACCACGAAGTGTGAAAAGCGATCACCCTTTTGTCAGGTAAAAAATTGACGTTTTTATAATGCAGCCATAAATCAACAACCGATACACCAAAAATAAATAATTAAACATGAAACCAATATCCAACCTCCTGATAATCATAATAATCCTGAGTTTAAACCTTCCCCGGGCACAGTCTCAGGTATCTATCACCTTACCCATAATCACAGATGCTGCACCTGGTCCGGTGGCGGCCCAGGTCAATGCTACCGGTCTGGTTAATATGGTCAGCTTCCAGTTTACTATCACTTATGACAATTCAAAACTGACCTGTACCGGGATTTCGAATTGGTACGAAGGCATCCAGAATGTAATGGTGAACAACAATACAGAGCAGGGTTTTATCGCCTTTTCCTGCTATAATGTAAATCCTGTTACCATCAGCGACGGGGTGTTCTTCACCCTGGATTTTACCTTTACCAACGGTACGGCTCAGCTTAAGTTTTTCTGTAACAGCCACCGGAGCCACCAGCTATCAGTGGAAAAAGAATGGGGTTGATGTTACAACAGGTACTGGTGGTAATACGGCTACGTATACCATTAATTCAGTATCACCCGGAGATGCTGCCAGTTCGCCAGGCTATACCTGTGTGGTTTCTAGTGCCTCAGGACCGGTACCCAGCAATGCTGCAGTTCTAAACGTTAATAATTTACCTACAGTAATATTTAGTGGATTTTTGCCCCCGCAATGCACTAATGCTCCTTTATTAAACCTTATTGGAGGATTGCCTGCAGGTGGCACATATAGTGGGTACGGAGTTACCAGTAATGTTTTCAACCCAGCGCTGACAGGTCCCGGGAATTATGTTCTCACATACACCTATAGTGATCAAAATGGTTGTTTTAATTCAGCATCCAATAACATTTCAGTTAACCCTGCTCCAAATGTCACATTTGCAGGAAACTTACCATCTGTTTGCCCAGACTCTTATGCCTTCGAGCTTACAGCAGGTTTGCCAGTTGGGGGTGTTTACAGTGGGATGGGGGTTACGGGTAACGTCTTTAACCCTGCAGGTCTTTCCCCGGGAAATTATACGATTACCTATACTTATACAGCCTTAGGTTGCACCAGTGTTGCTCAAAATACAATTACGGTAAATCAATTACCGGCTGTCATATGGTATGGTGTTTTTCCCTCTCAATGTGAACCCAGCACTTCATTAATGCTTACAGGGGGCTTACCGGCTGGAGGAACCTATTCAGGCCCCGGGGTTCAGGGTAGTAATTTCAATGCTTCATTGCTAGGGCCCGGAGTATATACTTTAACTTATACCTACACGGATATGAATGGATGCTCGGGGACAGCAACCAACACCATTGAGGTGGTTTCCTTGCCTGAAAATGTTAACGCTGGTCCTGATGTTACCATTAACTCCGGATCATCCACAACCTTAAATGGTACTGCCAGTCCTGAGGGTGGTCCTTATTCCTATTCCTGGGAGCCCACTACCGGATTAAGTGATCCGAATATTCCAAATCCTGTTGCATCTCCCTCTGAAACAACGACATATACCTTATTGGTCACCAATATTTTTGGTTGTAGCGCTTCAGACCAGGTAATCATTACAGTGAATATTGCGATTTTGCCAATCATTACAGGTACTGTCACCTATAATAATAACCAGGGATATCCCCTTGAAAACAGTCTGATTTCTCTGTTGAAGGAGGGATCTTCAGTGGCTGAAACCACTACAAATTATACCGGTAATTATCTTTTTGAACAGGTGGAGTCTGGCGATTATACCATTACCGGCGCTTCATCCAAGACCTGGGGCGGCGGAAACTCAATAGATGCCTTGCTGATTTTAAAACATTATGTCGGATTGCAGCCGCTTTCCGGTCTGCGGCTCACCGCCGCCGATGTAAGTCAGTCGGGTACGGTAAATGCAGCCGATGCACTGTTGGTCATGCAGCGATCGGTTGGTCTGGTCAACAGCTTCCCCTCCGGTGACTGGGATGTTGAAACCCGCCCGGTTCTGGTTCAGGATGAGAATCAAGTGGTTAACCTGAAGGCGCTTTGCTTTGGCGATGTGAACGGATCCTTCACACCGGGATTAAAGCAATCCCCATCCATTGTGCTGGAAAACCAAGGAATTGTCCACATTCAGTCATTACAGGATTTTTCGTTTCCCATTACCAGCGAAGAAGTAGCTGAAGTTGGCGCCATTTCCCTTGTCTTACCCTTACCGGTCTCCGAATTATCAATAAAAGCGGTCAATTGTGATCATCCCGGAATTCTTGTTTATAATGTTGTGGATCAAACGCTTCGGATTTCCTGGTCCAGCCTGCAACCCATGCAACTGAAAAAGGGCACGGTGATCTTTCATATCCTGGGTTCACTGCCTGTTTCCAAACATTTCTGTCCTGACTGGCAAGCCTATGGAGAGAACTTTGTGGCAGACCCCGAAGGGATCATCCTGGAAGACTTTAAGTTATCCATTCCTTCCCTCAATCTTGAATCACAAGGTTTCTGGCTTTCTCAAAATGTTCCCAACCCATTCAGCAACGAAACCCGGATCACTTATTTTCTCCCCGAAGAGGGCAATGTAAAACTAACCCTGTACAATTCACTGGGAGAACAGGTATTACAACCCATAAACAGCACTCAAGACAAAGGAAATCATTCCATTACAATTGAAAAGCTATCGTGTGGAGCGGGAGTTTATTATTATACCCTGGAAGCTGGTTTGCATTCAGGTTTTTTCAAAACAACCAGGCGGATGGTAAAAATGGAATAATACGTAACCATTTGTTGGGGCACATTTGTAGGGACACGATATATCGTGTCCCTACAAATGTGTCCCTGCAAAATGAAAAAAAATAACTAATCAAAATCATTAAAAAAATAAACCATGAAAAGAGTATTACTAACCCTCACGCTTTTTGCCTTTATTTTTGGCCTGAATGCCAATAACCTGCAAATCAGCAACGTAACCCTCACCGGAGACAACACAACCAACCACACTATCCAGGTGAGGTTCAACATCTCCTGGGAAAACTCCTGGCGCGATGCCATCAACTACGATGCCGCCTGGATCTTTATCAAATTTAAAGATGCCGATGGCGCCTGGCAACATGCCAAACTGAGTACCACCGGGTTTATGAACCCAACCGGCACTGCCTCCACCCTCCAGGTAACCAACGATCATGTAGGCTCTTACATTTACCGAACTACCCAGGATACGGGCAATTTTGCTGCCAGCCATGCCGAGTTGCAATGGCAGTATGGCGATAACGGGGTTGCCAATCCCTTAGCCACCGAAATAAGGGTGTTTGGAGTGGAAATGGTGTATATACCGGAGGGTGACTTTTGTACCTATAATTTATATATTGGCAGCGGTACAGCAGTAATCAAAGACCGTTTATCTCCACCCATGACCTCTGCCTGGGATGGCAGCACTTTATTCAGGGTACATGGTAGCGAAGGCATGGACAGCAATAACGACGGTATCATCGAGAATCCCAATTATCCCACCGGTTACAGACCCTTTTACATTTTTAAGTATGAGCTGACTGAGGGACAGTATGCTGATTTTTATAATACATTGAGTGAATTACAACGTGCCAACATTGGACTTGCCGGAAGTACCATCACACTTCAAAATCAGGAGTATTTTGCCTCTGTCCCTAACAGGGTCTGCGGTGGTGCAAATGCAATTAATCTAATGTCTTATGCCGACTGGGCCGGGTTAAGACCCATGAGCAATTTTGAGTTTAATAAGGCTGGAGTCGGGCCGTTTCCATATGTACCTTTAGGCTATTATGGAGATGAAGGATTTGCAGTATGGGGTAGTACATATTTTCGAGATATTAGTGGACTAAATGGGCCCGAGAATGGAACAGAAACGACTTACAGTTATTCGGGCAAGCCAAATTATTCGCGGAATGGTTTGGTAAGATCTGGAATTTTCGCTACAGCTACTTCCTCTCGTGAGCAGGCAGGAGCTTCTTACTATGGTGTGATGGAAATGGTCGGTAATGCTAAGGAACCTATAATGCTTCCTCATTTTTTTGGTTTTCAGGGAATCCAGGGAGATGGCTCGTTGGACTTGAGTGGATATTGTGATGTTGAAGATTGGAATGAAGACTATTTCACTTATACTGAAACTGTTTACAATACCTATTGGAATCCTATTGGTTTTCGTCTGGTGAGAAGCGCTGAATAATAGGTATTATCCTCTAAATCAATGAAATCATGAGTAAAATATATACCAAGATGCGATATTGGCCTGTTTTTCTGATAGTAATCTTTTTATTACTACCAGGATTCGCCCGTTCGCAAAGCCTGCAGCTTCTGGTTCCCAATGGGAGCGAAGTGTGGGCAGGGGCTTCCCAACAGGAGATACTCTGGGATTACCTGAATGTAGACAACCTCCGGATCGAATATTCAGCCGACTCAGGTTTGAGCTGGCAGGAAATCGTTTCCGCCGTTCCAAGCAGCACTCTCAGTTATACATGGACTGTTCCAGGCATCCATTCTACGAAAGTTCTGGTCAGGATTACCAGTATACTGGAAGATGCCAGCGATGAAAGCGATGGCGTTTTTACCATCCCTGAACAGGTAATTCACCTGACCTACCCGACTGAAGCAGCTTCATTCGGTCAGGGAACCGGGCAGTATATCAGTTGGGAAAGTGAAGGTTTTCCGACCATTAAAGTGGAATATTCCTTAGATAACGGGACTTCCTGGAGCGAGATCATCACCCAGGATGCTTCACTGGGCTATTGCAACTGGGTAGTTCCTGAAACCCTTACCACAGAGGGCAAGGTCAGGATTGGCAATACGGATAACCCGGTTGACAGGGATTCCAGCTCCCAGGTATTCTCCATCACCGCCATGAATACGCCTCATCCGGCCAAATACAGGGGAGGCAGTTTTGACGGCTATGCCATGGCTTCCAGCCTGTCGGATTCGATGGCCGTTATCAATCCCAATGGAGGGAATTCCTTCTACCCCAGCGAAACTGTCCTGATCAACTGGTATACCCGCAATGTCGACAACCTGAAAATCGAATACACCTATAATATTGGAAGTACCTGGAATACAATTCTTAACACCATTCCTTCCAGTAGCGGATCTTTTGCCTGGGTGGTCCCCAATACCCCCTCAAACGGATGTAAGGTCAGAATTTCAGATATCGATGGAAGTCCCACTGACGAAAGCGATTCCTTTTTCTCCATTTTACCGGCAACGATTACCCTGACTTATCCTTTGGGAGGGGAAAGCGTGGGCGCCGGGACCGGGCAATATATCACCTGGACCAGCAACGGAATTCAAAACGTGTTGGCGGAATATTCAACCGACGGGGGTAATACCTGGATTGAAATAGCTACGGTACAGGCAAACTTGAGTTATTGCAACTGGACCGTTCCTGCAGAAGCTCCTCAGGGGATTCTTATTAAAGTGAGCGATGCAGGCACACCATTATTATATAGTATCACTGGCACGGCGCTTCAGGTGATAAACCTGCCCCAGCCCACCGAAAAAAAATACCGGGGAGGAAGTTTCGATGGTTATGCCATGGCTTCCAGCCTTCAGGACAGTATTCATGTGAATAGTCCCGATGGGGGAGAAACCTGGGTCAGCGCTACTAATCAATTGATTACCTGGGATTTCTGTAATGTGGATAATTTGAAAATTGAGTATTCCATCGATTCAGGTGTCAGTTGGATGAGCATCGTTGAAACCATTCCTGCTTCAGTCCGGCAATATTCCTGGCTCGTACCGTCAACCTTTTCTACCCTGTGCAAAGTAAGGGTTTCTTCTCTCAATGGGGTATTGTTAGATGAAAGCGATGCCTGTTTTACCATCCCTCCGCCATGGATTGAGATCAGCTATCCGGAAGGCGGCGAAAGTTTCGGCGCAGGTACCGGGCAGTATCTCAGCTGGACCTCTTCTGGTGTTGCCGATGCCAAGGTTGAAATATCAGCCGATGGCCTGAACTGGACCCTCATATCAACCCTGGCCGCCAGCAACGGATACTGTAACTGGGTAGTTCCTGCAGAGCTCAGTAACACCCTTCGTCTTCGTGTGTACGATGCTTCCAATCCGGCCATTATTGATTCAACAAACGCAACCATTTCCAATACCACGATGCCGGTTCCTACTGCAGAGAAATACCATGGCGGAATTGAACCCACCGAATGCCTCGCAGAGGCCGGCCCGGATGTTACCATCAGCCAGGGTTCCTCTACCACCTTAAATGGAAGCGCAATTGGAGGAAACGGCCCCTTTACTTTTTCCTGGACTCCGGTTTCAGGATTAAGCAATCCCTTAATTCCAAACCCAATTGCATCTCCTTCAGAAACAACAACTTATACTTTACTTGTGACCGGC
The DNA here is from genome assembly GCA_026391855.1 of Bacteroidota bacterium. Taxonomy (GTDB): domain Bacteria; phylum Bacteroidota; class Bacteroidia; order Bacteroidales; family CAIXZF01; genus JAKLIX01. Next base: position 9,573 of record JAPLDE010000262.1, read on the forward strand.
CCCGATAATTGCTATGCTACAGATGTGGTCACGGTAAATGTTATTCCTGCTGTCAATTGTTTTTCTGTTGATGCTGGTCCCGATCAATTAATTGCACCAGGATGGGGAGCATTTCTTCATGCCACAGTCGACCAGGATGGGTATTATCAGTATTTGTGGAGCAACGGGTGCTGGAATTCGGAGCAAATCGTTTTTCCGCAACAAACAACAACATATTATGTCACGGTTACAAACCAGTATGCTTGCGTGGCTTATGATTCTGTGATGGTTATTGTCGATATAAGTCCTATAATTACCTCATTACCAGTGATTAACTCATGTTCCGGAGTAGTCGCTATCCCGATCATTGTCTCAGATTTTTACAATGTAGCTTCAATTTCACTTTCACTATTTGTCGACCCAAATATCCTGTCATACACGGGCTATCAGAACCTGCATCCGGCATTAGCAAATATTAATGGATTGTTCGATGCCAATATGGATGGAAACAATTTCCGTATGGCGGCCTTCAGTTTGGACGAATTGAACCTGGGCAGTGATACGCTGATAACGCTATTATTCGAAGCAACTGAGGGGTATAGCCAGCTTGAATGGGATCTGTATTCTGATTTCCGATGTGAATATACTGATTCTGAGATCAATATACTGCCAGCCCATTTCCAGAACAGCTCGGTTACCCTCATTTCGTGTAATAGTATATCGGGAAATCTGATATATGAAAATGAAGTTTCTACACCCCTGAATAACACTGAAATATTTCTCAAACAGAATAACGAGGTAGTTGCTCAGCAACAAACAGATCTTTCAGGCCATTTCCTGTTCAATCAGATCAATAACGGTGAATATTCTTTGATGGCTGATTGTTCAAAACCCTGGGGCGGCGTAAATGCCATTGATGCTTTATTGGTCCTCCGGCATTTTGTAGGAACCACTCCCCTTAACGGCCTGAATGTGCTGGCAGCTGACGTGGATGCAACAGGCTACATCAACGCCTCCGATGCTTTACTGATAGCAAAAAGATTTGTCGGAATGGTAAACTCATTCAATTCCGGGAACTGGTGCATTGAAAAACCAATTATTACGGTAACGGGCACGGGTGATATAATACAGAATATGAAAGCCCTTTGTTTTGGAGACGTGGATGGTTCTCATAATCCGGCATCGAAAACTGATTTTCATTTTGCCCTGTCGGGTCAGCCAACACTCATTGAAAAAGACCATGAGGAAATCATCATACCCTTCTATGCCCAGTCTGCTGTTTCTGTCGGGTCAGTGTCATTTGTTGCCGATGTTCCTGATTATATGGAGGTTACAGACGTGGTAATACCGTCCGATGAGCCAGTAGTCTTCCTTCAGCATGGTCGGGAGCTTAGAATTGCCTGGTATTCAATGGATCCCCTGGAGGTGAATGCCGGGGAGCCCCTTTTTAGCCTGAGAGCCCACCTGGTTAAAGAACCGCAACCTCCGGTCGTACTGGAGTTGAATCCATCTTCGCTGC
>JAPLDE010000090.1 GCA_026391855.1 Bacteroidota bacterium
GGGGGAGCACTTCAAACCAAAATATTAACTTCATAACCTCCATAACCTCCATAACCTCTATAACCTTATGAACATCGTCTGCTTCGACATGGAAGGCGTTTTTACTCCCGAGATATGGGTGAATGTCGCTAAGAAAACGGGTATCGACGCCCTGAAGATTACAACCCGGGATGAACCCGATTATGATAAGCTGATGAAATACCGTATCGGCATAATGGAAGAGAACCATATCACCCTGCGGTATATTCAGGAAGTCATTGCTTCCCTGGAACTGCTGGAAGGAGCCCGTGATTTCTTCGACTGGGTGAGGGAAAGATCGCAGGCGATAGTGGTGACCGACAGTTTCGTTGAATTTGCCATGCCTTTCATCGGGAAACTGGGACGGCCGCTGGTTCTCTGCCACAACCTTATCACCGATGAAAGGGGAATGATAACAGGGTACAACCTCCGTCAGCCGGATCCTAAACGCCAGGTTGTCATAGCTTTCCAAAGTCTGAAATACAAGGTGGTCGGGATTGGCGATTCCTATAATGATATGGGGATGATACAACAGGCCGATACCGGCATCCTTTACCGGCCGCCGGATAATGTGGTAAAGGATTACCCTTCCTACCCGGTAACTCGCAATTATGATGAACTTAAAGCATTGATTCTGAAAGCAATGTAATAATTCACCCAAACTGATTTCTTTTTCTGACGCTGCACAATTTTTTCATTTTGAACTTTTTACAGGCAAAAGAGTTATGCTTTATTCCGAACTTTGCCTGAAATGAAGGAGAAATTAACGTTGACCGTCGTCATTAATCCTGCCAGCGGGTTTTGCTTTGGGGTGATCAACGCGATCCGCAAGGCAGAAAGCCTGCTCGATCAGGGACAGGAAGTGTACTGCGTTGGTCAGATAGTACACAATGATGAAGAGGTTAAAAGGCTGGAAAAGAAAGGGTTGAATACGATTTCACTGCATGATCTTGAGGAGCTTCAGGGAAAAAATGTATTGTTCAGGGCCCATGGCGAACCCCAGTCAAGTTATTCGCTGGCCGGTAAAAACGACAACAGGGTGGTGGATGCCTCCTGCCGGGTCGTACTTAAGCTCCAGGACAGGATCAGGGATTCTTTTAACAATAATGAGAATATCTATATATTTGGTAAAAAGAACCATCCTGAAGTGATCGGCCTGGTTGCTCAAAGCCGGGGGAATGCCATAGTTTTCGAATCGCTGGAGGAACTGAATAGGATCGACCTGCCGGGGGAGATCACTTTATACAGCCAGACGACCATGAGCCTCTCAAAATATACCGAGATTGCCAATTACCTGGAAAACAAAGGAGTAAAAGAAAATCTCAACGATACGGTCTGTCGCCAGGTTCATAACCGCGAAGAAAAGCTGGATAAATTCTGCAGGAAATTCGATGTCGTTATTTTCGTGGCGGGAAAAGAATCCAGCAACGGTAAGGTGTTATTTAATATTTGTCAGAAGGCCAACAAAAACTCTCATTTTATTTCCTCACCCAGGGATATTCGTTCTGATTGGTTTAAACCCGGCCAGGCTGTCGGTATATCCGGTGCCACCTCTACTCCGTTATGGCTGATGGAGGCGGTTAAAACTGGCCTTGAACAACTTTAATAGGCATAGAGAATTAATCCCGAAATTTCTTACCTTTATCCTGTTAAAAACCAACTGCCATGCAAAAATTACTGTTGTCTTTTGTCCTTTGCCTTTGTGCATCAGCCGCTTTCAGCCAGTGGAGCACAGACCCCAACCTCAATACACAGGTTACCACCCTGTCTGGCGACCAGGTAGTCCCGAAAGTCGTCGCCTTTGGTGACGGTAGCTGCTATATTTCCTGGTATTCCCTTGAAAACGGGAACTACAACGTACGTTTACAGCTTTATGACAATGTTGGCACACCCGTTTGGCCGACCGACGGCATCATCGTCAGCTCTTTCCCTTCCATGACCTGGGTTACCGACTATAACATGACGGTGGACAAGGAAGGTTGCGCCATTGTCGGGTTCCAGGACGTGCGCAACGGCAATAACAATATCCATGTTTACCGTATCTCCTCAAATGCCCAGTTTGCCTGGGGTCCGAACGGTTTATCATTGTCCGGCAATACGGCATTTGAACCCTATCCCGTGATCGCCATTCCGGAGGATAACAAAACTGTCTTTGCATGGGAGAGCGAGGACCTTGGCCAGGGGGTTATCCGCCTGCAGAAGGTGATGCCCGACAGCACCCGCCTTTGGGGACCGAATGGTATCGTCTTTAAAAGCCTTAACCCGGCAGAAAAGTATAGATTTCCCAGCCTGGTCGAATCCGACAGCAACAGCGTCATTCTCCTGTTCTACAAACAAACGGGTACCTATACGGCTCCAAAGTATTTGTATGCTCAGAAGTTTGATGAAAACGGCAACACCCAGTGGGCCAGTGATGTGCCGGTTTATAACGGGTCCGGCATTCCCATGATACCCAACCCTGAGATCGTCAGCGATTCTGCCGGTGGCCTCTTTGTTGCCTGGTATGACGAAAGGGCAGGTTTCGGTCAGTTCAACTGCTTTGTTCAGCACCTCGACGCCGACGGTAACCAGCTGATGACCAGCGGTGGACAGGCCGTGGCATCTAACCCGGGCATACGGCTGTATCCCACGATTGCCTATCTGCCCACTACGCAGGAGCTGTTTGCCTTTTTCAACGAGGAAAACTCAGGCCAGAGCCAGTGGGGATTGTATGGACAAAAGTTTAGCCCTGCAGGACAACTGTTGTGGCCCAACGGATCCATCGCTTTTATTCCCGTTTCCAATACCTATATCACTGATATCACTGCCCGCAAGGCCATTTCCAATGTGTTGGTGACCTGGCAGCTATATGATCAGGGCAACAGCATGGATGCCAGGATACTGGCTATGCTGGTTGATGCACAGGCTAACATGGTCTGGACCCCGGCAAGTACAGAGCTCTGCAATGTGGCCAGCCAGAAAATCCACCAGGCAACGGGCGAATTTCTGCACGATCAGTGGATACTCGCCTGGGATGACTACCGCGACTCATTGGTAGATATTTATGCACAAAATATTCAGTTGTTCGGAGACATAGGACCGCTGGTTACCGGCCTGCCTGTTAATACCGGCGCTGAAAACCAGTCCCTTACCGTTTTCCCAAATCCGGTAACGAATCAGGCTACCATTTCTTTTAATGGCATACCCGGAGAAGAAGTCAGCATCAGTCTTTACAATACATTAGGAGAGAAAGTAGCCATCCTGTACAATGGCATTGTCACTCAGACTCATCAGTCTTTTACCTGGAACAAAAAAGGCACAGCCGGAAATAAATTACAAACAGGTCTCTATTTCCTTGAACTTAAAAGCTCAGCAAACCTGAAAACACTAAAAATCCTCATTCCGTATTAACCGGTACACCGGTACACCGGTACACTGGTACACCGGTACACCGGTACACCGGTACACCGGTACACCGGAAAACTGGACACTGGAACACCCGAACACCCTCATTCCACTTCAATCTCATCCGTAAAAATATGGGAATCCTGCCCTGCACCCGGATGCCAGGAAGGAATTTTCCCGTAGTTTTTAGCCCTGACCCTGATAAACCTGGCTTCACCTTTTACTGAAGCGGTTAGTCTTTTGATTTGCACCTTTTCATCTTTATCGGACACACCGGTCATCAACACCGCCACTTCCCTGAAATTGATGCCGTCGTTCGATACAGAAACGATCACTTCCGGCGGGAACCATATCCAGGCGCCTACATCCTGCAAAAAGCCAACGGTCACTTTTTCCACAGCCTGAACCTTTCCCAGGTCGACAACGGCATCCATATCATTTTTTGTATATCCCTGCCAGTTGCCCAGCCTCCAGTTGGTTGACCCCTGCACCCCGTCTATCAGCCCTGATGACCCTCCGGCAGTGTATTGGTTCTCATACTGAGTATTCAGCTTCACCGATCTTCCTCCCGGTATCTTTATGTAGGAAGCTTCATCTATGACACTGGTTCCCAATCCTTTAATATATGCGATGGCTTTAATCGTTATGTTCTTCCTGATATAAAAAGAGTGGGTGTACAGGGTGGAGGTGCTGTCAGGATCCTTTCCATCAAGGGTATAACAGATCCTCGCGTCTTTGCTGACATGCCTCATGCTGATCTCCATGCTGTCGGAGAAAGTCTTGTAAGCTGCATCAATTGACGGAAGAGGAACAATCGGATTGTCAGTAATGAACGTCCTGGGAACATCATAGTTGGTAGCACCCCATTTTTTTCCCGGTGCATCGCCCATCACCAGTTCGAGGTAACCGCCTTCCCTGATGATCTTATGCGGGATGTAGCTCCGGTTGTATGGCTGCCCGTTAAGCCTCCCCGACTGGACATAGAAATCTTTCTCATCCCGGTTAACGGCAATGATCGCAAAGGCCTTGCCGTTTTCCTGGGTGATGGTAACCCTGTCGAAGAGAGGCGTACCTATCACATACTGCGGATAACCGGGACAAACCTGGTACAGACCCATGGCGCTCATCACAAACCAGGCCGACATCTGCCCGCAGTCCTCATTGCCGATCAGCCCGTCAGGCCGGTTGGTGTACATCTCCGTCATGATCTTATGCACTTTCTCCTGGGTTTTCCAGGGTTTACCCGTATAGTTATACAGGTAGGCCATGTGATGGCTGGGCTCATTCCCCTGGGCATACTGCCCGATCAAACCGCTGATGTCATCCTGCTTTCTGCCTGTCGTTTCAGTTGAGGCGTTGAACATCTCGTCGAGCCTGGCCGCCAGCTTATCCCTGCCGCCCAGCAACCGGATAAAACCATCCAGGTCCTGAGGAACATAAAAGCTGTATTGCCAGGCGTTGGCTTCCGTATAATTGTTGTTCACCTCGGATGGCTCAAAAGGACTATACCACCCGCCGTTCATCCGCGGCCGCATAAACCAGGTGGAAGGATCGAAGAGATTTTTATACGATTGTGCCCTGCGGATGAATTCTTTGTATTCGTCTTTCTTCCCCAGTCCTTTGGCCAGCTGGGCAATACACCAGTCATCATAGGCATATTCAAGGGTCTTGGATACCGACTCATGTTCCTGGTCGCCCGGTACATAGCCAAGCTTACGGTAATAGGGCAACCCATACTTGTCGGTATTGGCCGAATGCATCATCGCTTCCAGCGCCTTGCTGGCATCAAAGCCTTTTATCCCTTTAGACCAGGCGTCGGCAATGACAGAAACCGAATGATAGCCTATCATGCAGAAAGTCTCATTCGAAGAAAGCTCCCAAACCGGCAACAGTCCGCCCTGCTCATATTCTTTGATAAAGGTGTTGATGAAGTCATTCGTCCTCTTTTCATCAATAAGGGTAAACAGCGGATGAAAAGCCCTGTATGTATCCCAAAGGGAAAACACAGAATAGTAATCGAAGCCAACGGCCTTGTGTACCTTGAAATCCCTTCCCAGGTAACTTCCATCCACATCCATATAAAGGTTTGGGGATAGCATGGTATGATACAGGGCTGAGTAGAAGACCGTTTTGTCATCATCGCTGCCGCCTTCCACCTTAATCTTGCTTAATTCCTTATTCCAGTCCCGGAACGCCTGTTCCCTGATCTGGTTGAAATCCCATCCGGGAATTTCTGCCTGGAGATTCTTCAGGGCGCCTTCAATACTCACCGGGGAGATCCCTACTTTCACCAGCACGATCTCTCCTTCGGCAGTGGTAAAAGTGACGAATGCCTTCAGGTTCCTGCCGGTAGCCGTGGTCTTGCCCGTTGCCGGGATGTCATCCGAAACAATACCTGATTTATCAAAGGGTTTGGAGAATTTCACCACGAAATAAACCACCTGGTTATCGGCCCAGGCCTTGCTTCTCCTGAATCCCCTGATCTCATCCCTGCCTGTGATCTGGATGGATGATTCCAGCACCTCATCCCTGTGTTTCAGGTCGAAGATAATGTTGGACTGATTCCCTGCCGGGAAGGTATAGCGGTGAAAACCCACTCTCTTTGTAGCCGTAAGTTCTGCCAGGATGTTGTATTTCTCCAGCCTGGTGCTGTAATAACCAGCTTTGGCGGTTTCCTTACTGTGATAGAAAAGAGAGGAATAATCCGTGTTAATCCAGCTGACCTTGCCGGTGGTGGGCATGAGCAGGATATCCCCGTAATCGGAACACCCGGTACCGCTGAGGTGTGTATGTGAAAATCCGTATACAATGCTGTCCGTATAATGATAGGCCGAACATCCGTCCCATCCGGTGAGGCGGGTATCGGGACTCAGCTGCACCATCCCGAAAGGAACCTGTGCGCCCGGGTAAGTATGACCATGACCACCCGTACCAATAAACGGATTGACGTAACTGGCAGGATCTTTTGGTTCAGCCGTTTTTATTTGTGAGTAAGATGTTGATAATGAAATTATTAACAAGAAAGTCAGGCAAGCTGGAAATGGTTTTATGATTTTCATTTTCTATTGTTATTTTTCACAAATTTATAACAATTCCTCCCAGCTTCTCTCCACAATGGAATATGCTTCTTCATGATATTTTTTTGTTCTGTTTTTACTTGTGGTTCTAAAGGCCGGTCAAACAATGACAGAAGTGCTTTTTGAAAAAGCACTTTACCGGGAAGGGACTAAATCCCGGGCAGGCTATGGAAAATCATTAGAATGCTGATAATGTCTCTGCCTGCCTGGGATGGAGTCCCTGAACTGAGATACTGCCAGTTTGTTAGGTTTTACTTCAAACTGTGAGACAAATCAAGCACACTATGAGCACTTCAGCTTGTCCATTGAAGCAAAATATCAAAATATCTATTGTGATCTATGTGTCTATTGTGGTTAGATTTTCTTTACCACAGTAGGCTCATAGTACACAATAGAAATAATTTTCAGGAAGAAACCCCTTATTAAGTTTTCTGCTGGGAATCCCATAGATCAACGATCCAGATTAACTATCCCTTGTGCCTTTAGACACAAAACCCCTGTTGTCCAAAAAAAACGATAAGCCTTCCCAATGCCGTCAGGCATTCAACCCCGGATGCCTGACGGTCCCGATAAAGCCTCCCTTGTGCCTTTAGGCACAAAACACCTGTAGCAACCAGGACCCGATGATCTTTTACCGTGCCTTTTGGTACGAAACCAAAATGCTCACTATAAACGCATTAGGTTTATTATTAACAATTAACCAGTGCAGATATGAATATAAATCATAATCTTTCTTTTCCCGATGGTTGATTATTCTACCCTTTCATTTTCACTTCCATACCCCAAATGCATCTATATGTAATCATGGAACGTGGCACGAAATACAACCCTCGTAAAACAATATCAATCGCTTCATATATCTATTGTGATCTATGTGTCTGTTGTGGTTAGATTTTCTTTACCACAGTAGGCACATAGTGCACAATAGAAATAATTTTCAGACAGAATACCCTTATTAAGTTTTCTGCATAGAATCCCATAGATCAACGATCCTGGCAAACTATCCCGGGTGCAGTCAGGCACAAAACCGCTGTTGTCCAAAGAAAACGATAAGCCTTCCCAATGCCGTCAGGCATTCAACCCCGGATGCCTGACGGTCCCGATAAAGCCTCCCTTGTGCCTTTAGGCACAAAACACCTGTAGCAACCAGGACCCGATGATCACCAGGACCCGATGATCTTTTACCGTGCCTTTAGGTACGAAACCAAAATGCTCACTATAAATACATTAGGTTTATTGTAAACAATTAATCGGCGCATATAAGTATATAAAACACGATATTTATTTTCAAAATCGTTTATTTTTTCACCCTTTCATTTCCATTTCCATTACCCAAATGCATCTATATGTGATAAAGGAAGCTAATACGAAATTAAACACTCGTATGGCTTCCTTAAAACGATGTATCACGTAATAACAAAGGACATGGAAACAGAAAACAACAACGAGATGCTCAAAAACGTACTGGTCACATTAACTGAAAAGTACATCCTTCTTAAACTCCCGAAAAATGAAGGTGATATCACCTTCCTCCGGGGGTTGAAATACGCCCGTTGGGACAGGTTGGCTTTTTGCTGGGCCGTTACAGCCGGCAAGGGAAACCTTGAATGCATCAAAAACTACTTCGGTAATCGCCTTCAATGGGTAAACATTCCCGCTGAAGAACTGCCGGAAATTAAACTGGCAGCTCCTCCCAGGGACATAGCTGAGAAAACCCTGCTGGTAGTAAAGTACGCCAATGGGAGGATCAGGCTGATCTTTAAGTATAACAAGGAAATGATGGTCCTCATCAAAAAAGAACCTTTTCACACCTGGGATCCACAGAACCTTTGGTGGACGCTGCCCCACACTGAGCAGATCCTGAAGAAACTAAAGGAATTTAAAAAAAAAAAAAAATGGGAATATCAGTACCTGGAAGATATGCGGTTGCTGAAGAAAAAGGAAAGGCAGAAACCGGGAGACATTGAAAATTACCGGGAAGTACCAGCCTCTTACAAAGAGAAGCTGACTGTGTTAAGATACAGCAAAAACACAGAAAGAAGCTACTGTGATTGTTTTAAAGAGTTCATCAACTACTATAACCGGAAAGATCTGAAGGATATTACCCAGGCAGAGATCATGACTTATCTGCTTTATCTGGTTGAAGAACGGAACATCTCCACCTCCTATCAGAACCAGGTCATCAATGCTATCAAGTTCTATTATGAGAAAGTACTGGGCGGACCGAAAAAGGTATATTATATTGAGCGTCCGCGGCGGGAAAAGACACTCCCTGATGTGTTAAGTGAAGAGGAAGTGAAAAATTTGATTTCAAGTATCAGTAATTTAAAACATAAGTGCCTGATTATGATAGTCTATTCCGGTGGACTCCGCATCAGCGAAGCCTTGAATCTCAAACCGGTGGATATTGATTCCAAAAGAAATCTGATCATGGTCAAAGCCGGGAAAGGCAATAAAGACAGGGTGACCCTTTTATCAGCCAAATTGCTGCCTATACTTAGGGAATACTACAAATCGTACAAACCGGCAACCTATTTATTCACCGGACAAATGGGCGGAAAATATTCTGAAAGAAGTGCTCAGCTTGTTTTAAAGAAGGCAGCGATGAAAGCAGGGATAAAGCGTGAGGTAACATTGAGAACCCTAAGGCATTCATTTGCAACACATTTGCTCGAAAATGGAACGGATATCAGGTATATTCAAAGTTTACTGGGTCACAACAGTCCGAAAACAACCCAAATCTATACCCACATCACCACGAAAGGTCTGGATCAGATTAAAAATCCCCTGGACAGCTTTGATTTGTAAAACTTTTTTTTCCTCAGATGTTGTGATATCTTAAAATTCCTTATATTTGTTATTGCTTAAGATAACCAACTAAAAATCAGGATACTTGCACAATCCTAATAAAAGAAAGCTATCCGAGAGTTATCGGTAGTACAAACGTTAGCAAACATTATAAAAACCACATCGACAGCATGATACGTAATATTATTATTGGAATTGGATTGGTGATTTTGTCATTTGATTTAAATGCCCAAAAAATTTCTGACATATTTCTATTAATGCCAGATTCTTTAGTTGATAATTTAAGCTTCAATGATAGAACAAAAATATTAACAAAAGGAAAGCTCTACCCATCAACTAACAATGCTCAAAGTATTGAAGTATACACATTGGAGCAACAAGACACAATTAAGAATTATTTAAGGATTGAATTGTCGTATGAAAGTGGACAAGCCGCATATGTAATATTTGAGATAAGGAGTTTTAATACCAGCAAAGGAGATAAAGTGATTGTTTTTTCTAATGTTGGAGGTGCACATAATGATTATAATCAAAATGAGCTTGTATTCTTCGACTTTAAAAAAGGTAAGCTTCAAGTTTCAAGGACTGATTATTTGCCAAGAACAATTGGATTAAAAGATTTTATAAAATTTAATACGCCAGATTCTCTTAGAGAAAAATATGACGAGTATTCGTGCAGTTCTTATGAATTAGGCTATGACGGCAACAATATTACTTATAGACTAAATGATAATTATTTGTTTGATAACGAATTTGATTCAAGTTATATTTTAGGAAATTCTATTGAATTCCGGTGGAATGGGAATAGATTTGAAAGACAAAATGTAATAAAAAAAGAATAACGTTTGCTAATAAATAAGGCTTCGTGCGGTCGAGGAACGAGACCCAGCATGAAGCCCTGTTGCACGAAAACCCGCCCCGGAATGTGGGTTTAAGCTATGGAGATTAAGTGGAAATGGAATATGGGGTTGGTGGGAATAAACATGAACGTTCTTTGAAATGATGTTGTGGAACAAGGCTTTTTACCTTTAACAGGTGAC